>CANIZU010000019.1 GCA_947472115.1 Flavobacteriales bacterium
ACCAAATCGCTTGGCCGCTTTGTCTACTTCCTTGTCGATTTTCTGTCTGATTTTCTCCTGATGATCCTCAAGCAGCACATCGGCACGATAACGCTTTTTGCTGTCTTTGTTGTCGATCATGGGATCACTAAACCCATCCACGTGACCGCTAGCCTTCCAAACCTTGGGGTGCATAAAGATGGCCGCATCAATCCCAACGATGTTCTGATTGAGCTGGGTCATGGATTTCCACCAATACTGACGCAAATTGTTGCGCAATTCAACGCCATTTTGGCCGTAATCGTAAACAGCGGTTAATCCACCGTAAATATCACTGGAAGGAAATACGAAACCGTATTCTTTGCAATGGGAAATGACTTTTTCGAAAATCTCTGGGTTACTCATCCGTACCGCAAAGATAGGGCATCAGAATTGGTTCTTCCACATCATGCTTTCCACGGGACGATTGGGCTGACCTGCGTACTTCGCATTTTTCTTACTATTGTAAGGAACCAAAATTTCACCTTGCACTGGGAAATAAATCAATTGACCGATGGGCATGCCTGCATAAACCCTAACTGGCTTTTTAACAGAGATTTCCAAGGTCCAGTTGCCACAAAAACCCACATCGCCTTTACCTGCCGTGGCGTGGATATCAATCCCCAAACGACCTGTACTGCTCTTGCCTTCCAAAAAGGGAACATGGGCATGGGTTTCGGTATATTCTAACGTCACTCCCAAATAAAACTGATCTGGCATCAACAAAAAGCCTTCTTCAGGAATATCAAAGTGAGCGATGGTATTGTGTTTTTTTGCATCTAGCTCGGCATCCACGTAAAGGGCCAAATGCTTACCCAAATGGACATCATAACTATTACTGCCCAAGCAGTTACGATCGTAGGGCTCAATCTTAATGGTCCCCAATTCAATTTCGTCCAGGATGCGTTGATCTGATAATATCATAATAGAAAGGCAAATATAAATAATTGATTGTTTACTTATCGAGAGACATCGTTCATGTCGCCGATTTTTTTGACGTAGGTAAACGACGGGATAAAATAGAACTTGTTCGTTGGACCCATCACGAAGGACTGACTTTCATAGCTCACCTGTCCCGGAATCTTGTCCCACACGGGAACGTTGGCATCATAAGCATATTGATCGCCATGCTCCCAGTAGCTGCTCACACCAAACGACCAAGCCGTTGTTCGCTGTTTGTGCCCGATGATTCTGAATTGCAACGACGTAAACAATGTACTGCGATGCAGATTCGCATCAACGGCAATATTTTTTGCCACGTAGTCCATCTTCGCAGCATCGTAAATATAATCTGTGTAAGACGATGCAAACTGTCGCACCCGATTGTTAAACCAAGCCTCGCCAACAAAATAAAAATTCGGAGTGATGCTATACATGCCCGACAAATTCGTTACCGCGTGATTGCCATCCAAATCGCTCGATTGCAATATCCCTAGACCCAAACTAATATTATTTTTTGTACTGCCCAGCGTATACATGCCGTAAAGGGTATTCAACCACATCGTATTACTCGCTTTGGTAAACACACTAAAGCCGGCGATATCGCCAACAGCCAAAGTATGATTTTTTCGCAAAGGCATAGAATATTTTGGCGTAACATACATAAAAAGCGGAAAAGCATAACCAATTCCCATCCCAAAATTATCAGTGATACCCACTTGAATATCATTCAAAAGGAGATCGTAGTTTTGGTAGTAAAACGATCCTTTATTGATTGGATAAGCCGATGGCGCAAAGATATATCGTGAGCTATGGTGATTCATTTGGGCGATAGAATCCTGTACCGAAAGCACCTTTTTTGGAATGGTAGGCAGCGCTGGAAGCTTTACAATTTTTCTTCTTGTACTGTCTTTGGGCGATGCGATTTCTTCCTCTTCATCGGGCGTAGCGGACTGATTCACTTGCGCTTGAGACGACAAACTGAGGGCTGCGAGTTGCAGCACAAAAATCCACTTGAGTTTTTTCATGATTTCCCTTGATAATTCCATGTAAAATTACCCCTTACCCGATTGCGAAAATAGGACATTTGTCATCTTGGTAGAGAACATGTATCATGTGTATGTTCCACAAATTCTGTTGGAGTCCAAATTATGGATCAATAGCCCTGAAACCCTAACTTCGGATGTTTGATTTAAGGGAGATGTCAATTTCTGTGTTTTTTTTGCATTTAGCCCTGTGAAAAAAGGAATTATTGTTTTAATTTGTTGACAATGAACAATCTAATCATGCATAGAATCAAATATTTCATACTTATCGCACTATTTTTCTTGGGTAATCCTCATGTTTTTGGACAATGCCAACAATACAACCTAAGTATCAGTTACGATAGGCAACTGTATCACATCACTCCGGAATTATCTCACAACGGAGTATTTACCTACAAAGGCATTTGGTACACTGATTCCATTGCCGTAGATCAGAAACAGCACATCTCCTCATACAAATGTTTGATCATCAAATATGATAACACCGGCAATATCGTCACCCAAATGAATTTGACTTTACCCATACCGAACCCCGCCCAAAACCTTCGCTTAGATCCCAGCACAGGTGGTTTGGTATTTGTGCTCACGACCTCTGACAAAATGTACAAAATCAACAATTCACTGAGCGTGGATGCCAAGGACAAGTCGGTCATAGGAATAGTTCGCATCGATTCAAACTTGAGCAATGTGCAGTTTGTTAAAATCGCCGAGACCCCTAACAATCAAAGTATTCGCGAAGGCGAGAATGACATTTATTGCACCAAAACAGGAGCAACCATGTCTATTTTCGTTAACAAGAAATTGTACTTAAACAACGGAGATTCCATCAAACCCAGCAGTATTTGTGACATTTATTCGCTGCAATTAGATGCTAATTTCAACATCGTGAAAAAAACGCTTTTGGCCCAACCCGACGTAAACATTTTAGGTCAAGGCATACTCAATACACCCCAAGGATTTTATTATTTCTTTAAGTATTATAAATCTATCAATGTTCCTGCAACCAGCCAATTGTATTCCAATACCCTCCGAAAATCGAATCCCGGTCTTGGTGTCGATGGTTGGGATTATTTGATCATCAAAGAAGCAAACAATCAAATCGTATCAAGTTACACTTTTGGCTGTCCTAGTGGCGTTACTAGTCTGGGTGGACAATCTAATTTTCATTATGCGAACAACCGTTTTTATTTCCCTCACTACAATTTGGGACAGGAATTTTACGACAATAAAATGAAACAGTTAGTAGCACCTTTGGCAGGGCGAAATTCATTGGCAATTTTTGACACTGCTTTTAATATCACCAAACTCAACGCATTGATAGACAAACCAGACAACACAAATGTGGGGATGAGTTTACTAAAATCTTCAAATAACGAAATCATTCTCGTAGCCAACTCGGACAGTACTTTTGATTTTAATGGAAAAACGTATACTCCACAAAGCAATCCAGACCCCACGCACTTGAATGTTTTCTTCTCTGTGATCGGCGATTCGATACAATACCTTCGTTCCCAAAATACGATCAATTACAGGTGCTTTTTCACTGATTATTCCAATAAATCAGCGACTTTCAATCTATACAGGTATCCCGGTAAAACAGTTACGTCCACCAACGGGATGATTTTAAACACCCCACTATACAAGCAAAATCTATGGATTGTAAAAATTTGTTTGCCTGGCGCCAATACGACGGGGCTTGAAACCCTGAAGCCGAAGTGTTATCCAAACCCTTTAAGTCAAGGCTTATTACATGTTGATGCGACACAACCCATCCAATCAATTGTTGTAATGACGATGCAAGGTCAAGTAGTATACGAGCAATCGCCCAATGTCGCAAAAACTGTTTTGAACTTGGAAAACCTTCCCGCCGGCAATTATTTGGTAAGAGCACAGCTTGCAAATAGCATCAGCACCCAGAAAATTATCGTTTTGAAATAATCCACTAACGTAGAACATCGTCAAACATATTCCCAGTCATGAAATATCAGTTAATAACGAGCATTTTAGTACTCGGTGTGAGTTTGACATCAAACCTATTTGGACAAACTTCAACATTACACAATTCCGATACTTTTTCAAATTCCAAAGTTTTAAAAAATACCTTATCAATTGGAATATCGAATATCAATTTTTTTGATAATACCAAGGCTTCATGGAGCACAAAATCAAGAGATTATTATGGCCTAATTGGAAGTTTCAGTTTATCCTATAAAAGGAAGATGAATAAAAATTATTTTTATTCAATGAATGTAACTCCGTTTTTGCGGAACGGATATTATGCGCCCTGGAAATCAGACTATGAAAAAGGCAATCTATTAAGCAGAGCATTTGGGATTGCTTCTGTTGATTTTGGCAGGAGTTCTAGAACAATCAAATTCCGAAATTTTGCGTTTGGATCAGATTATAGTGTTAAATTCTTGTATCGTTTTGGCACAGGGGATGAAATTTTTTTAGAATCATATTCTAGTTCAGTCAACTATGCATCTGAAGAAGTTAATTTTTCAGGTGTAGGCCTTGGCGCAACGACAAATTTCCATTTTATTATCTCAAACCGAATAACTTTTTCTTTGGAGACAGGTTTTTGTCATGTTTTTGAAAATGGAAAGTATGAAGAACTCTCACCACCTTTTTTTGAATATTATCAATATACTCCACCAAAAAACATGCTTGTTTTCCAACCTAAAATCGGGATTTTGTTTTGATAAAAACCGCGAATATCAATACTGCGTTGAACGTAGAAATCCTTCCCATCGGGAATTGTCTTCAACCAGTTAATTTATAGAATCTAAGTACCATGTCACGAACGGAACGGCTGTAGAAGTGCGAATTTGCTGGACTATGCCATTACGCGATTCACATGATTAGGCAACGAAATACACATAAAATACATCAAACTAATTGGTGATTCGTTGAGGGTCAAATAATCACAAATAATCCAATGAAATTCAAAGCAATTCTATTCCATATTTTTTCTGTTTTTTTAGTAACAGAGGCCTCTGCCCAATACACTTATCCAATTTACGGTGGATTATTCATCACAGGAGCTGAAAATATAGTATCCTTTCACAGTGAGAGCAGTCAGAGTGTGCGGATTACTAATTATAATAATTACGATACAACCATCAGTTTAACAGCCAACAAGCCGATGGATTTAATGTTGTACAAAAAGTTTTTCACCATCTCTGTCGGGAGCAGAAATACAATTCTTAAACGCACATTGTTTGCACTTTCGGGTAAGCCTATAACAATAACAACACTAAATATATGGGGATCACGAGCATCTGAAACAAAACAAACGGGATTAGGCCCAACAGGCTCATATCAATCCATTGAGAAGTCAAGCTGTGGAAGCCAATATGTTTTATATCATCCCAAAACGTGTCATGAGTCGTATGTCTCGTCATTAAAACAATATCAAGATTATCCATATTGTTTTACTGTTGTTGCCTTTGAAGATCAAACAGAAGTTCAATTTGATTTAAACTTTGACACTGATTTGGGCCGAAAATTTACCAAGACATTAAATCGAGGTGAGACATTTCAGATGTTGATTAAGTATCCTAGTACATCCTACCCATACAAGAATGATGAATGGAAATTACACATCGTAAATGGCGGTAAAATCACATCTTCCAATTGCAATAAAAAACTTGCAGTATTTTCCAATAATTTTGGATTTGGATTCACAACGAGTCATAATTGGTTTCAAATTGATAAGGGCGTTTATCCAAATGACGGTATAGAAATCGAACAGTTGCACCCGATAAAATCTTGGGGCTATGAGTTTGTTGTAGTATCGGAAGGCAAGAGCCACTTGGGGAATACCTATCATCTATTTAGTTTCAAAGACAATACGATATGGATCAATGGTAAAATGACGACCATTGATAAGGATACGGTCATTGCAGATACTGTTTTTTATAAACCCCTTTTCATACAATCCCTCAAGCCCATTGCGATTACCCAATATGTCTCTGGAGCAAAAAATTTATTGGCAGATGGCGCGCCAGATGATAAAGTCTACGCCAACGTTTTGGACTTTGCTAGTATTCCTCCAACGAATGCCTTAACGAAAGAAATTTCACTACCCATACCAACGAAAGTAGGAACCAATCAGATGAATCGTGCGGTGGTGTTTTCTCCGGGCAATAATAAAATTGAGGTAAATGGCAAATCCTATACTCTGACCAAAAAGTTCGGCACTATCTATTGGGGATCCATCCAAAACACCAAGCAGGATGTTATCAATATAAAATCCTCCACAGGGTTCAATGGGTATTTTATTCATACCAAGTCCAGTGACACTTTTGATATTTATGATCAACGATCCTTCGCTGCGGGTGTAATGACCTTATATTCCGGCTGGGATTCATTGCAATCGCGCATACGAGTGAATAAGCAGGGTGCTCATTGGTATGGGGTGGATGATACGGGCGTTGCGGTTGCTTGCGTAGGTGCAAACACCAATTTTGCCTTGGAGGCGGGTTTGCGAAAATTGCAAAAGATTACCTGTTACATTGATGGAAAACTCGCAAGTAAATCCGCGGATTTTGATTGGAAGTTCACCGATACCGGTAAAGTGAAGATTACCTATAATTATGAATTCGGTGATTATGGCTGCGACAGCGGGGTCCAGTTTTCAGTCAGTCGTTGGATAAAAATATACAAAAATGTAGATCGCAAGCCATTCTCAGATACCACAGTATGCGCCGGAGATACCCTTCGATTTCTTTCAAACAAAGATTATTTGTCCAAGGTAAAGTGGTTTAGTCCCACCACCAAAATCACTTGCGATACCTGTAGAACGTTAACTTACATCGCCAAGCCCAATGCAAAAAGCAAATATTTGCTCACCATCCAAAAGCCTGCATGCAATGCCTTTAACGACACGTTTTCTATTCAGGTGAGGGATTCGTTAAGGATTGATATTCCGCATGATTCCATCTATTGCATGGGAGATACCTTAAGGGCCTTTTTGTCGGGCAGCGGCGGCCTTTCGAATCAATATATGTGGTCGTATACATTCAATGGTGATCCGGTGCAATTGAATCACAAAATGAAGGAATCTGGCCAGTGGTCAATTATGCTCTCGGATGGTTGCACGAAGAAGCCTTTAGTAAAGACATTTGACGTTTATGTTGACACGACCCAGTTAAAGGTTGGCACAATTGCTGATTCGATGTGCAAGGGTATGAAGGTGTTTGATTTGAATGCGGTGAACGTCAGTCCGAAAGGCGGGAAATGGTATACGGAAGGGTCAACACTGAATTCTGTAACCTCTGTAAGACTTGATTCAATGTCGATTTACCCCAAACATGTAACTCTCAACTATTTTTATCAAAACAGCAATACCGGCTGTGTGCTTAACCATGCCGATTCTTTTTGGGTAAGCGACACTTTGAAAACGGCTTTGGGCCGGATTGACGGCATCTGTAAAGAGACCAAGCTTTGGGATGCGCCGAAGGAGTTCAAATCTGCCAGCGCAGGTGTTTGGTACTCGCCCACTGCGGGTTTAGCCATTGATAGTGTGGGTCGCATCAATCCTCAAAACTCTGTGGCGGGCACGTTCAAGGTTAACAAACACTATACAAATAGCCAAGGCTGCGATTATCAAAGCGAAGGACAGATCAGCATCGCACCAGCGGTGTTGAGCATCAGCGGTACATTGAGCGCCACATCGGGCAAAGTGCCATTGAAGGTGAACTTTGAAGGACAAAACAGCATCGTGGTCACCACAGAATACAAATGGATTTTTGGAGACACCAAACAATCGCCTAAGGATACCGCTTGGGGCGCATTGGCTAGCTACACCTATAACGATACCGGCCGATATTACCCAAAGCTCATTGGCGTAGTGGGTGGCTGCAGAGACACCATCAATTTGGGCGTGGTGAATGCCCGATTGCTCAGCACGAAACAATTGGGTGAGAATCTCACGGTGAACCTTTACCCCAACCCCAGCGGAGCGGGCAATGAGGTGATATTGAAGATTGCCAACAACAAGCAATCCCGAAACGTAAATGTATACAACGCCGTAGGCAGCAAGGTATCATCGCATCGCATCGAAAAAGGTCAACAGCAAATCACCCTCACGGCTCCATCATCAGGAATTTACTTTATTGAATTAGAGGGCACTGGAAATCAAATCAAGTGGGTGGTGGAGTGATTCTGAACTACTCTCATCCTAAATACTCAATGTAACCATTGTTTAACCTCCATAGGCATTTTTGATTTGCCTCTAATATTAAGGTCAATTTCAGACCGACGACGATGGTTTGTCCGATTATTCCATGTACTTCAAGATACAGTTAATACTGCTTCGCCAAAATGGTCTTTACGAATGTAAAAAAACAATACGCATCATCATAATTCTATTTTGAGATTTACGATAATTTTAAATAATCAAAATCGTCTTACGGCTCTGATTCTACAATAGAAATAATTTTTGTTGCCCAGTTCGATTTTGCCTGTGAGCATATTTGCTGTATATGCACTGAATGTGCCGCCATCTAATTCTGTACTCGTCCAATATCTCTGGGGCGCTAGAGGCTTTGTGATTTTATTGCTATCATTAGACAATACGGAGTTAATTATGTCTTGTTGAAAGTAAATTTTGAATAATTCGCTCGTTGCTGGCAAATACCAA
Source organism: Flavobacteriales bacterium (assembly GCA_947472115.1). GTDB lineage: Bacteria > Bacteroidota > Bacteroidia > NS11-12g > UBA955 > UBA955. The sequence goes on from CANIZU010000019.1 coordinate 8,650, forward strand.
TCATCGAATTGGTCCGTTGAATAATCAAGACAGGTATTACAAGCGGTGGCATAACCGGCCATCGCTTGTTTGATGGACTGGCAATTAGTAAATCCATCAGTGGTGGAATTTGCATTGGTTATTTTCTGTCCGTTTGATCCAGTTACCGACCATAAACTACTATCGGCAAGATCTGAGGTTGATACTATTAATCCGTGCTCTTCCCCTTTTGAATCCCTGTTGACGTCAACAATGATTCCACCACCAAAGATTTCACCGATGTAGTGGGGTTTCGAAATGACTTCTTTTTTACAAGAAGTCGTTACAGCGAAAATTGCAATTAAGTAAAATACTTTTTTCATATCAATTTTATAAAATCTATTTAATTAAGATTCTCACCTCAACAGTGTCACCGTGCCGTTAAACGTATACTCCTTGTCTTTTTTGTAGGCTTTTATCATATAGACGTAGGCCCCGAAAGGAATGCTGTTGTCGGGTTTCCAAGTGGCTTCACTGCTTGTTTTCTCATAGATTTTTTCTCCCCAAGAATTGTAGATATTCAATGTGAATCGATCAAATCCGTAATTGAAAACCTCAAAGGCATCGTTCAAACCATCGCTATTGGGCGTAAAAGCATTGGGAGCAAAAAGAGTGGCAGTGTATTCTAAGCAGGCTACATTACTCTCGGATACAAATTGACCATCACCACTGATCGACTGAACCCGATAACATTTTTCAAATCTCTTGGGCTCTATGAACTGCTTGTCGTTGAATTGGGTATCCATAACTTGTCCTAACACTTTCCAATTACTTGTTTCTATTTGGTGGTTGCCGGATACGACATACTCCTTCACGCCGCCGCTGGCCGTCCAATTCTCATAGGGTGACCACGTTAATAAAGCCGCCGCGAATTCGCTTTTGGATTGGGATTGCTGCTCCATGACACGTAAGAAAATGACTTTACCAATATTGCTTTTTCTTCCGTTGCTGTTGCCACAACTGTCTAATGCTTCAATGTGATAAGAATAACTCTGATCGATATCTTTACTTAGAAGATCCACGAAATTTGTATCACTTAGCACCGCTGTCAACATGCCGTTACGGTAGACTTGGTAACCGCGGGCATGGGGAACGTTGCGCCATTCAGTTAAGGTTTGAGTGTTATTTAAAACAGTGCTACGTTTGAGAAATGGTTCAATGGCGGTATCTATGCCTTGGGTGATTGTTAAATCTACAGAATCTTGGATAATACAGCCTGTTGGACCAAATAATTGCTGGTACAGCCGTAATTTACCTGGTTGATTGATGACGGTTTGGTTTCGACCATTGGCGAAGCGATTGATCGGAGTCAGGGACGGCTTGAAACGGTAAACCGTGGAATCTGTAAGATCTGCAAATTTTCGTCCGAACTCTATTGGAAGGGGCGTACATCCTTTGGTGAGATTTATGTCGATGCCGGGCTGCGGAGCTGGGATAATTTGTATTGAATCAATTGACTTGGCCGTGTCTTGGCAAATTCCATCCGAAACGATCAATGTGGTGATAAAACGACCTGAAGCTTTATAGGTGTGGTTCGTAGAGCCGAGGCCAATCTGATCGCCGCTTGTTTTAACAATTTCATCAGGTGGTCCACCATCACCAAAGTCCCATGACCATCTCCTATTACCTTGGTTAATATCGAAAAGTGAACTGTCTATAAACTTAACACCAACCCATTGACAATGAGCTTTTTTCTCAATAGAGAATTTGGCTTGAGGCTTTGATTTGAATCGAACCATTGTAGAATACCATTGGAAGTTTCCTTGATTATCTTCGGCGCGCAGTTTTATTAAATACTCTCCAGATTTTGGTGCTTTTATGTAGATTAATGAATCAGCAGATGTCGTTGTAAACGAATCGTTCCATGGTAATACCCATAAGAATTTTCGGAACTGGTTGTGCGATTTATTTTTAACCAGGGTGCGTCCGCAATCTACAGAGGCTAATGTAAAATAGACATATTTGTCGGTATATGGAGTCCAAGGTGTAGCCGGACTAATGGAAGGGTCACCTACTTTGAATAGATTCCAAAAATCATGGTAAATTTTAAAAGTGCCTCCGTTTTTTTCAAGGAGTATAGAATTTTTCAGATAACCCATGGCTGTGCCCATCTTGTCGGGAAATGTAATTTCACTTAAATAGATTTCCTCATTTTCAATTTTGTCGTAATGGCCAAGGTATAATTTCCTATTGGGACCAGTTGAAAAATAAATTGTCGTTAATCCAAATAGTTCGGTCCCCCAAACCTCTTTTGAATAATTTTCATTGATTACTTCATCATACCCTGACCATGACAAATCTTTATGTATTGTTTGGAAATAGATTGAATCAAATTGATTGACCTCCGTCAAACGAATTTGAAAGAATCCCATGCCAGGGCCACTCAATCGGTCAGAAAAATAAAAAATTTCGCCATTTGGGGAGAACGCAGTGGCAGCTTTTAGGGTGTAATTCCGTGTAGAACGCAAACTTGAATTGCGAAAAGTATTACCACCAAGTCCATCGATCTTCAGTCGATTGTATGCTGAATCTCTTATTGTGTTTAGGTAAGATTGTTGAATTAATTTTCCCGACGTGGTATCCAAGGTTCCAAACATTAAATAATGCGTTAAGCCCTGTTTGCATTTTGTCAATTGCGCAAAGGAATCTGCGATCCCGCCTTCATCAAAGATGATTCTGTTTTTGTTGGCCCATTGCTGTTGAGGGATTAGAGGGAAAAAATCTAATGACCCAAATTGATCATATGGCGTGTAAATAGGCGCTTCAAAACCAGTTTGTGTCCACTTTACCGCGGCTATTTCCCATTTTTTCACAGTGCCAGTTGTAGATACAACCGTACTAATAATCCAATAACTATTGTTCAACTGCAAAACCACTGGCGCAGAAACGAGGATATGTGAACTCCCCCCATTGAACCATTTAATTTTGGAGCCAAACACTTTGTTGGATGCGGAATTTAGGAAATCTGATTTCAGGATTTGATAGCAGTTTTCATGATTGAACTGTTGTTTATCAATAAAATTAGAATCAGGGGAACCAAAAAAATATACTGAGTTTGTGTCCCAAATCGGCGATATCACGGACTCTCTATATTCGGCAGATGGAATACGGGCATATGTCCCTTCCTTGTTTCCGTTGGGATTGCCAGATTTTAAACTTTGATTTCCAAGGAAACGGTTGAAAATAGTGAACCGCGAAAAATAAATTAACTGATTGTTTAGCAAAACTGAATTTAATGGATGATACAGTTTGCCAGTGGAAAGACCTTGGTTGTTAAACCATGTACAAGTTTTGCAATTAACAACTGTAGGGGGTTCAGTGGAAAAATCCAGTGTTTTTTCATTCCGTGAACGATTATGCAGGGGCCACCAGATTGATGATTTGCTATCGTTGATAATTTGAAAATGTCTGGTATTGCTTCCTTGAGCCATTAGTTGACATGCTCCCGAAGGGAGAAGTAAAATTGTCATCACAATAAATTGAAACCAATTTTTCATGTCTCTAGGTGGTCAGCATAATCCGCACATAAATGTAACTTAACAAAGTTATACTTAAAAACCATAAATTTTATCAAGGCCTAATTTTAGGTCTAGTTACAAATTGTCCGATTATCCCAGATAAAGGAAAAGCAACTTCTACTGGTAGGTTTAATGCAGGTGGAAGTATGGAGATATAGTCAAGGTTCATTGGTCTATTGTTGACAATTTTATCCAGTCCGGATTTTAGGACTATTTACAATGTTATTGAGTAATTTACTCTAACAACATTACAGTGCCGTTGTGAACATCTGATTTCAAATTGCCATTCAAATCGGTGTATTGGGTGTAAATAAGGTAAACATAATAGCCACTCATACAGCGCAAACCATTGTAATATCCGTCCCAACCATTGTTACTGGCATCGCCTTCAAAAAGCTTTTCTCCCCAACGGTTGTATATGTGCATTTGATATTGGGTATTTTTCAAAAACTGGGGTTTAAATCGCTGATTTACATCGATTTTGGATGATGGGTAAAATACATTCGGAATAAAAATTCTTCCGTCATAATAACTTGGCAAAGTGCTACAAACCGAATCCTTGCAACCAATTGAATTTTCAATTAGTAAACAAGCAATCGCTTCCTTATTGGGCGATGCAATTTTCAATATCGGATTTTTTCCCTTCCATTTTTGATCAATCTGCCATTGGTATTTCACAATATTCAATCCAACGCTGTTATCGGTTAAGGTAACCGAATCAGTGGCCAGATCATAATCCATAGTGAACTTCGCATTGATAGAAACCGGATTCACAAAAACACTATCGCCCACAGTTCCACAAGTATCTGAATACGATGCTCTGTACCATTCGGCCACAACACAAGGCCTAAATTTCACAGCACCCTTGCCCATATTATAATTCCATACAACATTGGAGAAATTGGCGTTGCTATCATTTAATTGTGCTTCGAGCCTCAACGTGTCGCCTATACAAATGGCCGATGGCTTAACGATTTTGATAGCCGGGGTTATATGATTAACAATATTTACCTTAAACGTATCAGGAATGGTGCAGAATATATTCTTTATCAATGCATTCGCTTTTACATTACCCGCTGCAAAAGTTCTCACAAACGAAGTATCATAACTATCTTCCCACCAACAAGACACGGTAGAATCTACGCTCACATATTTGTTGCGCAAATCAATTGTAGTGGTTGTCAATCCACAAATTAGGGTATCCAACAAATCTACCTTACCCAATCCATTGGTTTTAACAACATCAAAAACATCGGCATCATACCATTGATCACAATCATCCTTGGCTTGGACCACATATTTATTGGTGGTATTTACTTGAATGGATTTGCTGTTAGCGTTCACCGGACGCCAATTATATTCATAGGTTTCAGAATCATGACACCAAAGCGTAAGTGTTTGTCCTCTACAGAGTTTATGGGTAAAATTCAAGGTGTTATGATCCACTTTTCTCTTCACCACTTCTGCCGTTAACGGATAGGTGATGTTACACGTTTTTACCTCGCATTGATATCTGCCTGGCGTACTGGTTTTTACTAATAAATTAGAACCCCAAGAAGCAGGATTTACCCATCTCACTTCAGATAATTTGGGTGCGACAACAATAATACTGGCTTCTTGTCCAGGACAAATCCCATCGTCAGGAGCCACCAAAATATCGGGTTTGAACGTACCTAACACTTCAATTCTATTGGTGTTATATATACATTCCCCAGTGTCCTTTATTGTACAGTAATAATATCCTGGCTCCTTGGCGGTAATACTTTTTGTATTTTCACCCGTGGGATACCAAGAATATTCTTTTGCGTTTCCGGCGGTTAATTTCACTGTGCCACCCGGACAAATTTGAGCAGGATTTATGGATGAAGTAATATAAACGATCGGGTTATTGGGCACCGTTTTATAGGTCCATACATAACACTCTTTTCCAACCGTTGTATCAGCAAATGCATAAACCGAAATGTTTTTAGAATTCCCTGAAACTTTAATTTTCCAGGGCGATAAATATGTTATTCGGGGTGTATCTGGCAGTCCCCGAACCGACCATTGATATTTAAGAAACCCTGAATCCACTGAAAAAATCCTATCCTCACTTCTACAATTGCTAAGGATACCGGTTATACTGGTTTTACGTTTCGACAAAATGATTTTTCTGCTTAAAGAAAAATCGTACACTTCACAGCCCAACTTTACTGAACCTACCGCTGATATCTTTCCAGTATCTGGAATGGGAATTTTAAAAGAAGTTTGCGGGGTGGTAATCGCATTTGCACCATTGATTTTAATTGTCACCCACATTTCTGGGTATCGGTAGAATCCCGTTTTTTTATCCAAAACACGGATTTTAAACGTTTCAAATGGGGAATTTGTTCCCTTACAAAATCGGGTCAATGTATCTTCAAAAAAGTAAACCAATGAATCATCTTTACCCAATCCATTCTTTTCAATATTCAATGAAGTACTTTCCAAACATTGATTATTTTTCTCAATAATTAAATCAACAGTTGCCTTTTTACTGATACAAATACTTGGTTTACGAATCGTATCAAGATTATTCTCTTCATATATCCACTTCGTTTCTGAATCATACTGATTGGCAGAATCCAACTTGTATTTATAATCACGTACCAACCAATAATACTTCAACCCTTTGGTGTTTGATGCAGTTAAGCAAATAGAATCATTTTTACACAACACTATATTATCGGGATATTTTACCCGGTCGTAATTAATTACCGCATATTGTTGTGGTATTACTACATGCGTTTTGCTCAGGGTATCGCGATAACATTTATCTTTTGATTCGATAATCAGTTGATGATAGGTGGTTTTATCAAATGAGTAATTCTTTAACGTATTTAAAGTAATGGGCGTACTATTTAACCAATAATTCAAGTGACTACCGAATGAAGAATTGATATCTTCAAATTCTTTGATCCATGCATACCTCAAATTTCCCCTATAACAATTGGTGTCTGATTGTTTTGTCACATCTGCCAACCATTTCGCATCCTCCGAAAACGGTTTATCCCGATACCAAGTGCGGCTGAAATTATTCATCAACTGCGATTTGTCGTCAATAATATCGGTTACAAAGCCGTTGTAGTACGACATTCCCGGATAGTACAATGACATCATTTTGCGATAAGGGCCAGGAGCATATCCCTGATAATAATCTTTACGTTCAAAATAATTACTCCAAATATTCAGGGTGACCGCAACATTGGAATCCGCCGCTAATTGCAAATCATTCTTAAAGTTTCCGCAAACAACAGGCTTGTTTTTCCAAAAAACCAAATGATTGGCAAAATCCTGTTCGGTGCCTCCAATTTGCCGCTGGTACAAATTCGTTAAATCTGGTTTATAGGCAGCAATGAAAATATCACCATACCCGATATTCTTGAAACTCCAAGACGTGTTTTTCTTGTTCAATCCGGTAAACGTGCAATCGAAATGCCCGGCGATGTAAATTTGATCCGAGGGGTCTAACATCAGCGCAGTTAAACGGCATTCATTTTCTGAACCTTCTGTAGTATAGGTTTGCAATACTCCAAACGTATCCAAAAGCAAGATTCCCACTTGGTTATATTCTGCACTGGAATTGATTTTGGTGGTTTTGCCTTTAGATTTTACGTACAAAACAGATTGGTAATGTAAACCACATACTATCTTGTTGCTTTTTGTGAATTCGAGTCCGTTCATTGCCACACCCGCACCACTAAAAGCAGTAACCCAACTGGTATGTGCGTTAAAATTTGTTTTAAAAACAATACATCGTGCATTGCTTTGTTGTGGGTAATAATAATCACCTAATTGAACGGTATCAGCGACAACAGCGCTAATAATGGCATTCCCTCTCGCATCAGTACACAATGCTGTTGGGTAATCATTCCCCGGACCACCAAAAGTTTGGGCTTTCACCACCACACCGGAGCTGTTGATGAGTAATAAAAAAATATCTTTGTTTTTGGCTGTTTGACCTGGATTTTTGGTACTTCGATATTGAAAGCTACCCACACCTAAACTATCCGAAAAATAGCCCGCTGCTATGAGGTTACCCTTATCATCTGGACAAAGGAGGTTGCAATGAAATTTGTCGTTGGCCTGAATAAACAATCGCCAAGAAACCTTGAGAGCACTATCAATTGCAGTAACAAACATGCCCTTTTTACCGGCAGGTTGGAAACCCATAGTGTTTTCGGAATAACCACCAGCAAAGGATCCACTGTAACAAGTAAGGCTGTTCCCTAGAGTACACGCGTCGCCATTTATATTGGCCCCCAAACCTCCCAAAACCATAGTTTTCAGATACAATCCAGTATCGTTGTATTTAGCAACAAACAACTTATGACTGCCATAGGCTTGAGTAAATTGAGAATAGCCAAACTGTAAATTGGTGCCGCCATAACCGTAAACATACAACTGATTATGGAGAGTAGCCATTTTTTCCATTCCACTTTCGAACTCAGCGTTCACGGTAGAAAGGGATCTTTTAATAATCTGACTGTATAAATTATTACTTACAAACAGCAGCAACAGAAGCAAACAAGGTGTGCGCAGTTTGTACATTTTGTCTCCAATTTTACCCATGGACGAGTATATTTAAACTTTAGTTGCCTGAACTGTTCGACGTTTGATGCCTTTTTCCACAAAATCGCATTGCCTTATACTAGCGTTTTCAGGGTAATAACCTGACCTCTTTCCTGAAAACTCGAATTTCGGTTGTCTGATTTACAGTGAGGGGTCAATAAGTAGAAAAGTCCATTCAGCCTAAATTTAAAGTCTATTACTCCTGGATGATTTTCTTTGTAGAACCATCGTCATACAAGAGAATCATGATTTCTTCTTTTCTGATATGTTTGACAGGACGACCTAGCATATCATACATACCGATTATTTTAGATTCCTGAGTAGTCGTAGTTGGGTCTTCTGTTTTAAGAGTAACACAAGGGTCAATTGTAAAACGTCTGTAAACAATTGTATCATTAATAAAACACCAATTCATCCAATAGGACACCAATACATATCTACCTGGTTTAGTAAACTTGTAATTAATAAATCT
>CANIZU010000020.1 GCA_947472115.1 Flavobacteriales bacterium
CACTCATTTACGAACATTGAAGGAGCCGACGAGGATATCGATGTGAGTCCATACATGAGAGTGAGCGAATACCAACCCAAATATTGGTTTCATAAATTCCAACATATTTACGGTTTGTTGCTTTATTCACTGTCTTATATCATGTGGATTTTCTATCAAGATTTTGTCAAATATTTCACAGGAAAGATAGGAGATAGAGATATCAAAACCCCATTAACCGTAACCGATCATATTATATTCTGGGCAACGAAGTTGGGTTATATCGCCATTTTTATTGGATTTCCGATGTATTACGTTGGATTGGGTACTACCTTGATTGGTTATTCTATTGCGGCATTGACAACCGGGTTTGTAATTGCGGTGGTTTTCCAATTGGCACACGTAGTAGAGGATGTTACATTTGTCGGCAAAACATCACCAGTTACAAACGTTGAATCAGACTGGGCTACGCATCAAATTCTAACAACAGCCAACTTTGGTACCAAAAGCAAATCATTGGCTTGGTTATTGGGTGGTTTGAACTTCCAAGTTGAACACCATTTGTTCCCAAAAATTTCGCACGTGCATTATCCAAAAATCAACAAAATTGTGAGAGAGACATGTGAGGAATTTAATGTGATGTACAAGGAATTCCCAACCATGTTGAGTGCAATCCACTCTCATCTGTTGCATTTGAAGCAAATCGGCGCTTAATTTCTTTGTTTGATTTAGCATTTTTCTGCTTTATCATTGCCATGAGTCTATCATGAGAAATATTGGTGTACCCTATGGATTGAAAGTGAGTCCGCTGCGAAGCGACCACTCAGTAGTAATTGATGCAAATGGCAATCCATTAAAAACGCATCTAAAAACAGCCTTCATCCCAATGCCCACCAAAGTGGTGCATCAATTGGTAGAAGATATTAATGAACTTCCTATCAATGCAGAACTCACGGAAAGCCTGGTTTTTTGTTTGTTGAGCACGTTTAGCATCGAAGAATCGCCCAACTTTCAGTTGTATTTAGATACCGATTTACAATGGGATGCCGCCTACAGATTGTCCGACGATGATGAGATTGCTACATTACAGCATCAGAGCATCGCAGGGATCACGAAAAGGCTAAAGGATGGATACGCATCACTTCCAATAAATCCATCGGCTACCATTGAAGAAATGCAGTCTGCGGGTATTGAATTTGTGCCTACGGAAATTCTTGATTATTGGAAAGAATATACAACCGACTTCAATCAGTATCAAATCTATGTTGTAGAGCTCCTACAAAGCATTTTTGGTGGAATTCACCTGTCGATGATATTGCTATGGGTAAATGGCAAAGTATCTGGCGAAGACCTGATGAAATCCTCTCTGTTTCTGAGCTGCTACAAAGAAGATTTGGAAAGTCCCAAATTTAGCAAGCAGGAAAGAGCCGATATTGAATATTTCTCTAAGCGATTGGCGTCTTTGCGTGAATCACTGAATCAACTCTCGAGTAAATAAACGCCGTTTGGTCGTGGAACCACAGATAAGAGGAGTATTCCGCCTTACTTAACCGATAATCCTTTGGTAATAACGTATCCTTCGCCTTCGATCACTACCCAGAGCAATTTGCTCTCACCTGCAGGAATCGAACAACGTACTTCGTTTAATCCATCAACTTCGGTCTGATAAACAACCTGTCCAAGAGTATTTATCATTGAGACTCTTTTGATTGATTGGGTGGCACGAATCGTGAAATCTCCGTCGGTAGGATTTGGGAATAGGGCTAGTCCCACATTGGACTGAACTGGATTCAATCTTGCAGAATTCATGTCCAAACTCAGATCTTCCAAATAAATCACACTTGTAGGTGCGCTAGCTAGCTGAAAGGTAGAATCAGTTAGAAATCCACCAACGGTTGCTTTTGTGGGTGTAGAGGTGTATCCAGGTATCCAAACGACATTTTCGGCAAATAAGGTATAATTGGCTGGGACAGTGGCAGTGCTATTCTGAGAAAACATCGCCGAGCCTACTAGCGTATCCGCATCAAAAAAGTTTACCATTACGGAAACTCTATCGCCGGTTGATAAGCTGCCTTTCCAATAGCCGCGCAAACTTGCATAGCGATTCGTTACTGCAAAACTTGGTAAGTCCATTGCTCCAGCCGAATACGATGGGTTTTGTGAAATGACCCATGAAGGCAATATTTCTGTGCCCGACTGCATCACAACGGGCCGCTGTTTGAGGATTAAGGCATATCCAGTCCTCGCCGAGGTTGATTGCAATGCAAATTGTTGTAAACCCGCAATTTTGCCAACTTTTTCTTCATAGGCATCTAGCGAAGTATACCAAGATGAGGGTTTTAATACGCTCAAGCCACCCCACGATTCAAAATCTAGGTTCGCCGTAGCCGCAGTTTTTCCGTCGGGAAAGGAGATGTTGTAAATGGAAATACTACCTGATGAATTTGGCGTTCCTGATGCGATGCTGCTAGCAATGTAGATGAATGCTGAATCGGCGACCAATCCGGGAATTGTATGGATATAGGTTAGGGGGATAGTGACTGAATTGTCGGCCGAACCTGCCGCATCAGCAATCAAATAAAACTGTTGAAGGACCATAGGCATGGGGTCAACGCCCTTGGTGAAACCTACGATAACAACGGCCGTGTCTGAGCCCAAATTGCTGCTATTGTAGTTTATTTTAATGCTGCCAGGTGTTCCGCTAATGGGATAACCCCCGTTTAAAATGCCAGGGTAGGCGGCACCCACTTCGAGTGCGTAACTGATTGTTTTATTCGATAGGCTATTGGATAACTTTATTCCACGCGCATTGCCCGCTGTTTTGGATGAGTCTAAACTTACATTGCCAATAACCATCCACTTGTTGGGGACTTTGAACTGAGTCTGATTCCAGTTGTTAAAGCCACCATTAACGATGGTCTCTTGCGCATGAAGTTGGGTAAATGAACTGCAGAAGGCAGCGAAGATTATAGATAAAATTCTATTCATGATTTTTTTATATGATTAAGGGCGGTGAAAAATTCACCGCCCTTTTTTAAATTTAATTTGAAATCAATTCTTAATGCGTGATCATCACACTTTCGGTTCTATTACCCGTAGCGTTTTTGATTGAAATCTGATAGATGCCATCGGCCCAATTCTTAGAATCTAAATAAGTGATACCTGAATTGTCGCCCTGCGCAATTATTTGGCCTGTGCTGCTATATACCACATAGTTAGATTTTTCACTACCTAAATTAATATAGAAACCTGCATCGGCTGGGTTAGGGTAGCTGCTGCTGCCAACACTTCCGTTGCTATTTGACTTATTAGAACGTGTTTTAAGAACTTTTACTGTGTAGCAGTATACTGTTGAGCAAGTTCCTGTAGAATCATAAGCTGTCAAACAAACTGTATACGCTCCGGAAGCAGAGAATTGGTGAATTGGTGTCTTGTCCTTGCTAGCTGCAGTACTGTCGCCGAAGTTCCAAACATATGATTTTGCTCCAGTACTTGTGTTCTTAACATACATTTTGCCATTTGATGCAACGCTATCAACTGTAAAGCTTGCTTTGGCAGCACATGGCAGGCAATCAACTTTGATGCTCGAGCAAATCATGGTGTCGCAACCCTTACAAGAATCGGTGTATTTGATACAAACGGTATAGGTTCCTGTAGCCTTAAATGTATGACTCGCAACTCGACCATTGTAAGTTGTTGTTGCGCCACTATTTCCAACCAAAATTGAATATTTGAAACAGTTGCTGGTGGTACTCATGTTCTTTCCTTCGAAAGTATAAACGTTGCATTTATTAGCATAGGTCAAATTGGCGCCTGCTGCAGCCCAATTGCACTTAGAAGTGGTAGGCTTACAAGTGACATTGAACATTGAATAAGTTTGGGTATCGCATCCGGTACAAATGTTTGAATATTTAGCAATGATTGCGAATTTGCCTGTATCAGAGAAAGTGTAAGTTCCTAAACGACCTGCAGGAAGTGGATATAATTTGCCAGTTTTTAGATCGTACACACTCAATTGATATTTGATGCAACTGTCAGTGAACAAGGTCATCTCAAATGTATAAACATTGCACTTGTTTCCATATCCCACTTTGATTGCAGCTTTTTCCCATTTGCAATTCTTAGTTGTTGTTGGGACAACGATTTCTACTTTTTTACAGATGTAAGTGTAGCATTTTTTTGTTGAATTGTAGATTTTTACGCAAACTTCGTAAATGCCAGACTTCTTGTAAACGTGTGAAGGATCGCCTCCAGTTGAGGTGGTGCCATCACCCCACGACCAAGTGTATGTTGTTCCAGTTCCACCGTTTGATGTCGCATAGAACTTATATGTACTGTCGTTTAGTTTTTTCCAACTGTAAGAACCAATCAAACTACATGGACTTTCAATTACTATGGTTTTGCAGATTTTGATTTTGCACTTACCAGTTTTATCTGTGATGGTAACACAAACTGTATATGTTCCTGGTTTAGCGTATTCGTGGTATGGGTCTATGCCTTTGCCCGTCTTTCCGTCGCCAAAACTCCACTCATACGTGTATCCGGTATTGCTGCTTGCTTTGAAGCGGACCTTTCCGCCGGTGTTGGTGAATCCAATTTCGCCTTTTAAATTACATGGCGTTCCACAGCTGATTTTTACTTCTTTACAGAAAGTGGCTGTACAAACTTTTCCAGTTGCTGAATCTTTCCATGAAGCAGTAACACAAACCTTGTAGACACCCTCAGACATGTAAGTGTGGGTTGGGTCGGTGCCTTTGCCTTCCGTTTTATCGCCAAAGTTCCAAGTATATGTTGCTCCTTTTTGATTTGATGAAGCGACGAAGAATCCTTTCTTACAATCGTTTTTGAAAGAAAACTCAGTTGTTAGCTTACAATCACATGAAACCACAGTAACAGTTGTGCAAACAGAAGTGTCAAACTTCTTACACGTGTTTAACAATTTCGCGCAAACCGTATAGGTTCCTGCCGCTGAAAAAGTGTAAGTGACTTTGCTGCCTGTAGCTACTGCACTTGTTCCGTTATTAATGGTCCATTTAACAGTTGCGCAAGAATCGGCTACCAATGTTCCTTCTGTAACAAATACTGCAGTTAAACAGTTGGTGGTAACACCCACTTTCATGCGGGCCGCTGTTTGGGCTTGGGCTGAATTTCCAAGAAGGAATATCAAAGCCAAGGTGAAAAATTGTATTGTTTTTTTCATGAGTTGTTTCTCTAACACGAAGTTAGACCTTCTTTGTTTAAGATTTGTTGTCCGACCGAATGAGTTTTGTTGAATTTATCTCATTCATGACGTTTTAATGATAATTCATACTGAGTTACCCACCAAACAGCCAATAAAATCAGCGACTATAATTGAATGTCAGAAGCTTAGTAAACGAACGTTGCGCAAGTTTCTGGATTTACAATCTTGGAACTCTTCCGTCCGCCATTCATTATACAATGAATAAAATGGGTTTGAGATTCAAACTGATTGTATAGCAAATTGTTACAAACGGTAACCCTTGGGTAGTATTTGATGTTTTTTGCCTCCAAGAAACACCAAATGGCATCGTCTTCAACAGAATAACCCAAAAATGCGAGGTTGATTCGTTTGCTTCCCACTTGAACAGTGAGACCTGTCTGCATCAAAACAGATAACAACTGCTGATTGGCCGGTGTGATATTGCTGAGGTCGATTGCTTTGCCAGCGGTTTGCGAAAGATTCAGTTGGACATCGTTCATGTTGAGTTTGCAACTCACTCGAATGTCTTTTTTTGCCGTTTCGATGCTTACTTCGGTAACGCCGACATAATAAGGATGTGCGGTGCTGCCCAGAAATGCCAAGACCAAAGTGATTGCAAAATTCACAATGAAATGTTGGGGGCACTTGGAGAGATGATTAGAAATCGACATAATAAATCGAACTTTGCGCTAACAAATATAACACTGCAATGGGCGAAAATTTCTTATGGTTTCAAACAGGCTTTGAGCACATCACTGATTTGGCTGGATACGACCACATGTTATTTTTGTTGATTCTCTGCAGTGTGTATAGTTTTCGCAACTGGGATTGGCTGATTTTGATCACCGCTTTTACCATCGGACATTGCATCACTTTGGCGCTTAGCGTGTTGAATATCATTCGATTGCCTAGTTCTTTGATCGAATTTTTGATTCCACTGACAATCCTGATTTCCGCCATCTTTCGGTGGATTCAGGTAGAAAAAAACGAGAATAAATCGTATCAAAAAGATCAAAAAGTATACGCCGTAACCTTGCTCTTTGGCCTGATTCATGGCCTTGGGTTTAGCAATATGCTGCGTTCTCTACTCGGTTCCCAAGCCGATATTTTGCAACCCTTACTGTTCTTTAATTTGGGCCTAGAAGTAGGTCAAATAGTGATAGTGTTGTTTTCACTTGTTACAATTACCTCCCTCAATGAATATGCGCATATCCCTCGGTTTTATTTGGTTCGTGGCATCGCCATTCCAGTGGGTTTTGTGTCGCTTTGGCTCATGTTTGAACGCGCCCATGCCATGTTTTAATGCGTTTTGTGTATTTTTGTAAAATGTCCCTTTTGCTAGGGAACGAAAATTCTAAATTGATGAAAAAACTCTACTCCCTGTGTTTCTCTTTTGCGTTGTTTTTCGCCGTTGCGAATGCCCAAAATCTTCAAAACAATCCCACTTCCAATCACGGTAACAAATTTGAACAATTGGGTACGATTTTGCCTGATGCAAACACTTATCGTACAGCTTCTGGGGCTCCAGGACATGAATATTGGCAGCAGCGTGCGGATTATAAAATCCAGGCGACTTTAGACGAGAAAAAGCAATACTTACACGGAGAAGAAACCATCACCTACTTCAATAACTCCCCCGATGTTCTAACCTATTTGTGGTTGCAACTCGATGAAAACGAGCACAGTCCTAATGGAGAGAATAACTATTTTAACGAAAGCGGAAAGAGTCTGCCTATCACTCCCGGACAAATCGATGGGTTGGATGTGAAAGCGAAACTTGCCGGATACGGCGCCAATGTATTGTCGGTGACAGATGCCCAAGGCAATCCGCTTCATTACGTGATCAACCAAACGATGATGCGTGTTGATTTGCCTAAGCCCTTAGCCAGCAAACAGAAATATGTATTCAATGTAAAATGGAATTATAAAATCCCTGAACGTCAAAAAATTGGCGGTCGCGGGGGCTATGAATACTTCCCCAAAGATGGCAACCACATCTTCACCATTTCACAGTGGTTCCCACGACTTTGCGTTTACAGCGATTATCAAGGTTGGAACCACAAGCAGTTTACAGGTAGGGGAGAGTTTAGTTTGATTTTTGGCAATTTCGATGTCAAAATGACCGTCCCCGCAGATCACGTCATTGCCGCCACAGGCGAATGTCAAAACTACAGCGAAGTATTAACCGCCGACCAATTGAAAAGATGGAATGCAGTGCAGAAACTTTCTGCAATTGATGTCGCTGCGGCCAAAGGCGCCATGGACCCGACAGAAATTGTTACTTTAGACGAGGCGAAGTTCCGCGAGCAGCATCGCGATACGCTTCAAACCAAAACTTGGCACTACAAAGCAACCAACGTCCGCGATTTTGCTTGGGGCAGTTCAAGAAAATTCGTTTGGGATGCGATGCCCGAATTTGTAGAAGGGAAACGTATCAATTGCATGAGCTACTACGCAAAAGAAGCCTACGGTTTGTATCGTAAATATTCTACCAAAGTGGTGGCGCATACCATCAAAACCTACAGTAAATACAGCACAGCGTATCAATATCCAGTGGCAATCAGCGTAGAAGCATCGAGCGGAATGGAATACCCAATGATTTGCTTTAATTATGGAAGAACCGACGAGGACGGAACTTATAGCTCTCGCACCAAATACGGTATGATTGGCGTAATTATTCATGAAGTGGGGCATAATTTCTTCCCCATGATTATCAATTCAGACGAGAGAAACTGGTCGTGGATGGACGAAGGATTGAATACGTTTGTACAGTTCTTAACGGAGCAAGAGTTTGATAACAACTATCCATCGCAGCGAGGTCCGGCGCACAAAATCGTTGATTACATGAAGATGCCTAAGGATCAGTTGGAGCCCATCATGACCAATTCGGAGAACATCATCAACTTTGGTCCCAATGCTTATGCGAAGCCTGCTACGGGTTTAAATATTTTGCGAGAAACCATCATGGGACGTGAGTTGTTTGATTATGCGTTTAAGGAATATTGCAATCGTTGGGCCTACAAGCATCCAGCACCGGCCGATTTCTTCCGCACGATGGAAGATGCTTCCGGCGTTGACTTGGACTGGTTTTGGCGCGCTTGGTTCTACGATATCCAACCGGTTGATATTTCTATGGATTCGGTTTTGGCCTACAGGCCGTATTCGCCCGCCACGATGCCTGTGAAATTGGATTCTACCCAGCGCAATGGCCGAGGTCGTGGCATGGGAATGGGCAATGGAAAAGGAAGAAATGGTTTGGCCAATATGTCAACTTCGGAATTCCAACACGTGAGCAAACTGCGCAATAAAGCGTCGGGAATCTCATTTGCAGTGGATCGCGATACAGCCTTGCGCGATTTCTACTATTACTACAACCCTTCAAAGGATACGTTTGGTAACGCGGCTAGGGTAGCTATGGCAGATCAATCGCAGCCCAAACAGGAAACATCGGTGCGGGACCTTTATAAAGATTATACATTGTTAACGCCTGAAGAGATGAAGGCCTACGAAAATGCGTATTTGTATGAAATCACGTTCACTAACAAGGGCGGTTTTGTGATGCCAATCATTTTGCAATGGAACTACACCGATGGTACTTCGGAAGTGGATTACATTCACGCCTACATTTGGCGCAAAAATGAAAATAAGGTGACCAAGAATTTCCTAAAGCGTAAGGAAGTGGCGAGCATCGTTTTGGATCCATTTAAGGAAACTTCGGACATCGATGAAAGCAATCATACTTGGCCTCGTGCCGCGGAACCTACGCGTTTTGAAATCTTCAAGAGCAAGCAGCAATCGCCGGCGGATCAAGTAGAAATGACACCGATGAAACGGGCGTTGCGCGGTAAAAAGTAATCGTTTGCGACTTACAACCGTCCTTGAATGATTGAATCCACCATGGATGGGTCTAGCAGGGTGGAAGTGTCGCCCAGCGATTCCAATTCTCCCTCGGCGATTTTTCTTAGGATCCGACGCATGATTTTGCCTGATCGGGTTTTGGGTAATCCGCTGACAATCTGAATTTTATCGGCTTTCGCGATGGCGCCAATTTCGCGACTCACCGTTTCGTTGATTTGATGCGATAGCGTCCGCAAATCGGTTTCTAACCCCTGGTAAATCACGAATGCATAGATGCCCTGACCTTTGATATCGTGCGGATAACCCACGATGGCACTCTCGATAACCCCTGTATGCAAATTGATGGCGTTTTCAACTTCTGCCGTTCCGATGCGATGCCCGCTGACATTGAGAACATCGTCAACACGACCAGTGATTCGGTAATTCCCGTTTTCATCACGCAAAGCCCCATCGCCCGTAAAATACAGCCCTGGATAGGTGCTGAAATAGGTTTGCTTGCATCGTTCGTGATCGCCCCAAGTGGTTCGTAAAATTCCAGGCCAAGGTTTGCGAATGCAAAGATTCCCCGATACGTTATTGCCAAAAATTTCATTACCATTTTCATCCACCAAAAGCGGCTCAACGCCGGGAAGTGGTAGGGTGGCGAAGGTGGGTTTGCTCGGTGTTACCGCGGCTAGGTTGCTGATTAGGACGCCGCCGGTTTCGGTTTGCCACCAAGTATCTACGATTTCGCAATTGCCTTTTCCCACCATTTTATGATACCATTGCCAAGCTTCTTCGTTGATGGGCTCGCCCACGGTGCCAAGGACTTTTAGCGATGGCATTTTGTGATTCATTACCCAGTCGTTTCCGGCGCTCATTAAGCTCCGAATGGCGGTGGGTGCGGTATATAGGATATCTACATTGTGTTTTTCTACAATCTCCCAAAAACGATCGGGGTTGGGGTAGGTGGGGATGCCTTCGAATAGTAAGGTGGTGGCGCCAGCGGTAAGCGGACCATACAGAATATAACTATGGCCTGTGATCCAGCCGATATCGGCCGTACAAAAATGCACCCAGCCCCGTTGGTATTGAAAAGCGTTGGTAAACGTATAATGGGTCCAAACCATATAGCCTCCGCAGGTATGAACCACACCTTTAGGTTTGCCTGTTGATCCACTGGTATAAAGGATAAATAGAGGGTCCTCGGCTTCCATGGTCTCCGCTGGGGTATTGATGGCCTCCTGGATATTTACATGGGCAATCGCTTGCTTCCAGAGGATGTCGCGCCCTTCTTTTAGCTCGATTTCGATGTTGGTTCGCTCGTAAATCCAAACCGTTTTTACGCTATTGCAATGTTGAAGCGCCTCGTCGATGATGGCTTTGAGCGGGATGTCCTTCGCGCCGCGATAAGCCCCATCGCAGGTAATGATGGCGGTGGCTTGCGCATCGTTCACTCTATCGGCGACGCTGTGGGCACTGAATCCGCCAAAGATTACGGAATGAATGGCACCCACTCGGGCACAAGCCAATACCGCAATGGCCAATTCGGGAACCATCCCCATATAGATGCAAACGCGATCTCCTTTTTTGATGCCGCCGCTTCTGAGTACTTGGGCAAAGACGCAAACGGCCTCGTGCAACTCGTTGTACGTATATTTTTTGCTCTCTTCGTTTGGGCTATTCGATTCCCAAATGAGCGCAATTTCATCGCCTCGCTCTGGTAAATGTCGGTCCAAGCAATTTTCAGTAATATTCAACTGCGCCCCATCAAACCACCGCACGTTGGGTTCTTCGAAATTCCAATCCAAGACACTATCCCATTTGCGTTTCCAAGTAAATTGATCCGCAACATGTCCCCAGAATTCTTCAGGGTTTTCTAGGCTTTCGCGATAGGCTTGGTTGCGGGCTTCAATGCTTGTGATTAGCGATGGATTATGCATAATTCAAATTTGCGCAATTGCGGTGGTTGATGCAAATATCTTGTGGGCTTTGTTTTGATTGTTGTAACAAATGTCAAAAAAACATATTATGTTTGTTTTACTATGACATCTAAAACCAAAAATATCGTACAATGGGTTGCTGCCGGATTGGTGGCCGCCGTTTTTTTAATGAGTGGTGCAATGAAGTTTAATTTGGCTGCCGATGCGTTGGCACAAATGGAAAGTCAAGGCATAACCCCTGCAATGGCTAAGAATTTGGCGCTCATCGAAATTCTAAGTGCTATTTTGTTTTTACTACCTCGCACCAGCGTATTGGGTACTTTGTTGTTGACGGCCTACATGGGCGGTGCTATCGCAACGCATTATACCCATGGTCAACCTTTAATGGCTCCTTGCGTAGTTTTGGCCATCGTTTGGTTGGTTTCGGTTTGGAGAAATGCGGAGTTGAAGACTCGGCTTTTTGGGTCTTAATACCCATTTGATTTCTATTTAAAGGGTTGTTGGAACATTTGGTGGGAATCCTTTTGCATTGCCTACCTTTGTAGTATTGGAACAGTTCATTCAACTTGGAATTGCGCAGCCTATTATCGACGCGCTTTCCGCACAAGGGTATACCACCCCAACACCCATTCAAGCCCAAGCCATACCTGCTGCCTTAGCCCACAACGATATTCTCGGAACGGCCCAGACAGGAACAGGTAAAACCGCGGCCTTCTCAATCCCCATTATTCAAAATTTGATGTCGTCTACCCGTGACCGTAGAACGATCAAAGCGTTGATATTAACCCCCACCCGTGAATTGGCATTACAAATTGATGAAAGCATTGCAGCGTATTCCAGCAATGTGAAAATCAGTCATGCCGTTATTTTTGGCGGTGTGAGTCAGAATCCCCAAGTGGATGCGATCAAAAGAGGCGTTGAAATCATGACAGCCACGCCCGGACGTTTGTTGGATTTAATGCAACAAGGATTTATTGATTTGCGAAATGTTGAGTTTTTTGTGCTCGATGAGGCCGATCGTATGTTGGATATGGGCTTTATTCATGATGTAAAAAAGGTAATTGCAAAATTACCAACCAAACGTCAGACCTTATTCTTCTCAGCAACCATGCCCGCTGAAGTGGTGAAGTTGAGCCAAAATATTTTGGTCAATCCCGTTCGCGTTTCTGTGGCGCCCGTTTCAACCACAGCCGAAAAGGTGACCCAGCAATTGTTTTATGTGGACCAAAAGAACAAGCGTTTCTTATTGCGACATTTGTTGGATTCTTCATCGGTGGAAATCCCATCGGTATTGGTGTTTACTCGCACAAAGCACGGGGCCGATAAAGTGGTGAAGGATTTGGTGAAATTGGATATTTCTGCCCAAGCTATTCATGGAAACAAGAGCCAGAATGCACGACAGACTGCGTTATCGAACTTTAAAAATCGCACGACTAGAGTTTTGGTGGCTACGGATATTGCGGCGCGCGGAATCGACATCGACGAGCTTACGCACGTGATCAATTATGAAATTCCAAACATCCCTGAAACCTATGTGCATCGCATCGGACGGACGGGCAGGGCGGGTAACAGTGGTGTTGCTTGGTCGTTTGTAGATCGCGAGGAAGTGCCATTCATCAAGGATATTCAGAAGTTGATCAAACAGGAAATTCCTGTGGAGACGAGTCATCCATATTTGCCTGGAACTCATGTGGCCGAGGCCAATGATGCCAAGCCTTTTTATAATGATGGGAATAACGGCAATCAGCGTGTGGCAAGGAAGAAGGCGAATCTTAGAAACGATTCAAAATCCTCTGGATTTGCTCGAAACGATTCAAGTTTTTCTGCACCTGCTCGCAAAGATTCAAACTCCGGATCACCTGCAAGGAATGATCGCAGAGATCAGCCTTCAAATGATGCGCCTAAGCCAAAACCCGCCGGTCCCGCAAAGCCGTTTACGCGCTTCAAACCCCGTGATTAATTCTTAACCGGAAACAAATCCATCGGCATCATTTCAAATGCCGCCCTTACAGTAAGCTGGTTAAACGGATAGCGACTGGTTTTCTCGATGTGATATTTTCCTGGAGAAACATCGGCCACTTCCAAATGAACGGAGCCTTGCTGGTCGTATACAATCGCAATCAATCGAGCATTGGAACCCTGTGGGAATTGATGCATCGCATAAGAATATCCCGTATTTTCTTGTCTGGTTGTAGATGGCCCCAGCAAGGAATTAATGTCACTAAAATTCAAGAAAACCAAAGCCCTCGCATGGTCAACTTTATAGGTAATCGAGTCATCGCTTTTCGTGAATTTGCTAAATCGGTCGCAGTTAACCAATCGCGTTGAATACGATTCCAATGCCCACTTTCCGTCGTTATTTGTTGCCATTTTTCCTATTCCTGCGACAACTGGAGGGAGGGGTAACTGTTTGATTTTAATGAAATTGGCATCTATGGTGGAGAATCGAATCGTTAGGCTCTCGGGCATTCCGAAAGTGTCGTTGAACCTTGCTGCCGGCGCTGACATGAGCAACTCTCGGAAGTAATCGAAGTGTTCAGAAATGATACTATTTGATGCCTGTGACGAGTCCAATAGCGTAACATCAGTGATGTCGCCAGATTTGTTGAGTGTTAACTTAGCTGGGAAAATAATGCCATCCACCTTGATGCGTTTTTTAAGGTCTTTGTTGATTTTGGCATTGTTATAAAACCACTGACTCAAAGGCATGTTATCGCCCAAGTCGTTTACTATGAGGTGGTTTGCCTGTCCGCTGTTAGATCGGGTGATGGGTAGCAAGGAAAGTGTGTAGTTTTTCTTTGTGTTTCCGTTTTGATCATTACTGTTTGATGCGTTATTACTAGCACTTTCACTCGCCGAATTGAGGTTGTTGGTCCAGGTGGTTTGATCGCCGCCCACGCCATAAAACGTCTCATAACCCTCTTTGTACGCTGAATTTCCTTCGATTTTGTATGATTTGCCATCGGCAATTCTGATATCCGCATTGCCTGAAGTCGCGTTGATGTCGATCATTCCACCACTTTCAAGTGCCTGACCATCGGTTGTGCTACTCGTAAGTCCGGCCGAAGCGAAGTCTGACTTGCTTTGAAAGTGCTGCACACTCAGTTGGACTCTGTCATGGACGGGGTTGCCCATCGCATCGGAAAAAGCGTTTTCAGGGAACTTTAATGTGATTCCCGTCTTTGTTTTGATTTCAAAGGCCTTTTCGGCGTGGTTGATATCGAACGTCTCGATCTTGGGAGCCATCGCACGCAAAGTATCCAGGGCGCCCGATTTCAAAAGCCAGGCATCGTGTTGAACGACGGGCATTGGCCAATTGTACATTCTGTATTGATATTGACTGCTGAGAAACGTAACGTGGGTTACTCCATTTTTGTCGGGGAGATTATTTGGGGCCCTATAAAGGTACTCTGATATGCCATTGGGGTTGTTGGATGTTGATCTGCTAGGCATGCCATTTTGAGGGGAATAGACAGGGTTGGGGTAATTCGATGGAAATTGTGGGTTTGGGATTCTTGGTCGATTATCGTTCGATGGTGGTCGCTGATTTGATGGCGGACGAAGGGTTGGCTTGGATGGGGGATTGAATTGTGGCTTGCTTGGCGTTCTTGGGATATTCTTGGGGAATTCTAATTTTTGCGCGCCGAGGTTGGCGATTGCCCAAAGGGTAAAAACTGTCATAGACAGGGAAACTTTTGCGAATGCTTTATTGATTTCCATACGAAGCGATGATTGTCAAATTGTGTACCAAATATCAAAACAAATTCTTCGCATTCAATGAATTGGGTGGAGGCATGCGATTGAAATTACATTTATAGGGGTAAAAAAGCATCAACTTTGATATATCCTTTGCAAATGACAATGCGAAGGCGTATTTTTGCACCCTCATTGGAGAGATGGCAGAGCGGTCGAATGCGGCGGTCTTGAAAACCGTTGACTGTTACAGGTCCGGGGGTTCGAATCCCTCTCTCTCCGCTGAAAGACAGTTTCAAACTGTACCAAAACGTGTAAACCCTAGTGTTTGCACGTTTTTTTTTGTTCTTACATGTATCAAAATGTATCAAAATGTACCCACTTTGGGTAGCTAACTGGTAACCCCTTTTAGAAAATCAAAAAAGGGTTACGGGTGTTGGTACAAATTGGTACATATTGGTACTGAAAATCAATGTGTTAGACTTGTTTTGTTCTGCTTGGGTTTGTAGTTTTGTCATCAAAATGGGGGCGAATTTAAAACAATCGCCATGTCGTCAAGAACATCGTTTGGGTTGACTTTTTTGATCAACCGAACAAAAGAAAAAAAGAACGGGGAATGCCCCGTGATGCTTCGCATCAACATCAACGGAGAGCGTGCAGCTCTTCAACTTAAAAGGTATCTCAAACCTGAAGATTGGGATACCACCCGCTATGTAATGAAAGGCCGCTCTAATGAAGCGCGGATTTTCAACGATTACCTGGAAGCGGTTCGGGTAAAAGCTCACAAGAAATACAATGAGCTTTTATCTCTGACAGATGACGTCACTCCGCAGCTGCTTCGGGATGCAATCCTGGGGGTAAACACTGCCAAAGCAAGGACAGTCATCGACATTTGGGGAGAACACGTAAATGGACTCCAAAAATTAATTGGCAAGGAAAACACCTATGCCACTTATCAGAAGCACAACACTGCAAAGAACCATTTCCAAAAGTTCTTGCAGAAGTATTACCGTGTCAATGATGTCTCAATCAAAGCGGTTGATCATCACATGATACAGCAATACAACATGTACTTAAAAACGGAAAAGGGTTGTAACTACAACACCGCCACTAAGTTTTTGCAAAACCTGAAAAGGATTACATGCATTAGTATTAGGAATGGTTGGCTAGTCAAAGACCCGTTTGTTGGTATTAGTCTGTCCATTAAAGAAGTGGATAGGCCTTATTTAACGATGGAAGAAATTCAAACGTTGATTGACTTTGATTCAAAAATTGAACGTTTGAAACGGGTGAGGGATATTTTCGTTTTTTCGTGTTACACGGGATTGGCATATATTGATGTTAAAAAATTGAAGAAATCGGAAATAGAAGGAAATGATGAGACTGGATATTGGATTCGAACCAGGCGTCAAAAGACAGACGCTCGTGCAAATATTCCATTGTTGCATATCCCAATGGATATCATTAAGAATTATTGCCAATTGGATTTGCTAATGCCTGAAGATCCCATCCTTCCCGTTTTGAGCAATCAAAAAGTCAACGCCTATTTGAAAGAACTGGCTGATTTGTGTGGAATACATAAGGAGCTGACTTTTCACGTGGCGAGACACTCGTTTGCAACTTCGGTAACCATGACTAACGGGGTCCCTATGGAGACTGTTAGTAAAATGCTAGGTCACAAAAACATGAAGAGCACGCAGCATTATGCACGTATTGTTGATCAAAAAGTGGGCGAAGACATGAAACTGCTTGCAGCCAAATTGAAGGGCGGCAGATC
>CANIZU010000021.1 GCA_947472115.1 Flavobacteriales bacterium
CTCCATCAGAAAAAGTATTAGTTCAGCAAATCTTCCAATTCTTCAATATCGAGACTCGCCAATATTGAATCCTCATCGGGTATAACACTTTCTGCCAACGCGGCTTTCTTGGCTTGTAATGCCAAAATCTTCTCCTCGATGGTGTCCTTTGTGATAAATTTATAACTAAACACGGGTTTGTCTTGTCCGATGCGATGCGCCCTGTCTTCGGCCTGCTTCATGGTAAATGGGTTCCACCATGGATCTGCTAAGAAAACGTAATCCGCCGCAGTAAGGTTCAACCCACTATTTCCAGCCCTCAAACTCAAAAGGAAAACCCTTTTTTCATCATTGTTTTGGAATAAATCAATTTGCACCTGCCTTTCCTTCTCATCCATTGATCCGTCCAAATAGCAATATTCCACACCTTGCTGTTCAAAGATCTCTTCAAACACTTTTAAATAGCCCACAAACTGCGAAAAGAACAATACTTTATGTCCGTTTGCGACAGCACGAAGCAACATGCGCATGATTTCATCATCCTTGCCACTGCTACCCTCATAATTCACATCTTTCAAGGTTGGATTTAAGGCGATCTGACGTAGGTGCATCAAACCATTAAATATCTTCAATCTTGATTTAGAAATGCCCAATTCAGACACGTGGTTCAAGATTTCATTGCGATATTGATTTTTCACCGATTCATACAATTCCGCCTGCTCTGGACTCATCTCACAGAAATGCACCTTTTCGATTTTGGGTGGTAATTCCTGCATGACTTGCTTCTTGGTACGGCGAAGAACAAAAGGGTCAATCAACTTACGCAACTCCTCAGTCTTCTGGGGATTAGCGCCCTTTTCAATCGGTCTGATAAACTGCTTTTCAAAGTAACTATAACTACCCAACAAACCTGGATTCAAGAAATTCATCTGACTCCATATGTCGAGAAGTGTATTTTCAATCGGCGTACCCGTTAATGCGATTTTATTCCGCGACTGAATCTTCAATAAAGCCCTAGACGTTTGAGACGATGGGTTTTTGATAGCCTGACTTTCATCCAAAACAACGCAATTGAATTTGTATTCTCTCAATAATTCTACGTCGTTTCGCATAGTTCCGTACGACATAACAACGACATCTAAATCATCAAAACTGCTTAGCACTTTGTTCCTAGCTAATCCTGAGTACAATGCCGTTCTAAGTTCTGGACAGAACTTTGCAGATTCCGACATCCAGTTGTAAAGCAATGACTTAGGTGTGATGATTAGGATTGGACCCATTTTGGTAGTTACGGGTGCCAAAGCTCTACCATCAGAAGCAATGGTAGTATTTTCAACAGCCGGAACTTCTAAATTTTCACCGTTACTGGTCAAACCCAATTGTGATTTCGCGGTTCGCTCAATCTCATACGCCGAAGCCAATACTTGAAGATGAGCAAGCGTTTGAATCGTCTTACCCAATCCCATATCGTCGGCCAACAATGCACCGAAATGATTTTGATGCATGAAATTTATCCATCTAAATCCTTCCAATTGGTAATTCCGCAATTCGCCAACAAATGAAGTAGGAAGTTCAATCATCGGAATTTTACCATGAGCTAAGGCTTCGCTCCATTCCGGTGTTGGAGGTGCCTCATTTAAGTATTCATCCAAATCGCGTAACAGCGATACATGTATATTCCTTACTCGATACGATTCATCATGAATATCGGCCAGATTAACAATTTGTGCAAATTGATCAAACCATTCTGAGGGCAAAATGACAATCTTACCATTGGGAAGGATATATTCTCTTCTTCGCTCAATGATGTGTTTTCTGAGTTTAATGAATGGAATTTCAAAGGCATCCAATTTCATTATTGCATGCACATCGAACCAATCTATTCCATTTTTTACTGTAACCAACAATTGAATTGGGCCCAAATAATATTCAATAGCACCTTGTTCTTGCTGGATTTCAAAACCCGAGCGTTCCAATACGGCCCTGTTTTCATTGATCCAAGAAATGACATCTACTGCACTTGAATCTTCATCTTGCAAACTAAAAATACTGCCATTGGTTTGCTTTAATCCCAATTCTTTCAAGCTCTCAATCTTCTCTTTTTCAACAGAATAAAGCCTCTTTATTCGATGAAAGGTATAAGTATTGTCGGCCGTTTCCAATCTGACATTCACTTTCTTGTTGACATGGTACGGGAATACCCAATCTCCGTACTGCATGTACAATATGATGTGTGGATTTTCCAAGCTTGATGTCAATTTTAACACCGGCTTTACTTCAAGTTGGTCCGTAACAATATCAAAACCCAAAGCGAATACATCGTGGTTCTCCAACAATGGGCCGACGAACTTCTGCATGTAGGCTGCTTCTTGATGCGGATCAATGTGAATGAATTTCTTTTTGAGGAAAGGTTTGATTTTCTTACCCTCAACATTGGCACCAAAGAAAAGTAACTTGGTTGGCGTCAATAACCACGCAGGCTGAGAAGTTAGCAATTCGCTTTCCGGATCACAAAAATGAACTTTTTCACCCCTATGCTTGATGGTCACGAAATAGTTCATCCCCTCCTCATCCCTTCTGAAATGAAATAAAGGATTTGATGGCTCATTGTGAAACTCAATAAGACTTCCCATGGGTTCACCGGTTTTTCCAGCCCAGTACATATGGTAGTTCTTAATCTCTCGAAGAATCTTTAATAACTCTGTTTCAACAAATTCTAAAACTGTTTTTTTGGTTTCTTCATCAAAGCTCTTTAAATAAAAATCAACCGCTTTTATTTTTTTAGTGCCCTTATAAAATCTCTTTTTGATGGCCTCATCTTCAAGACCCTCAATAATTTCAACCACATGCTTTTGCTCTGGATTTAACCCAAAGTAATCCGCGGTCTTTTCTCTAATTCGTTGATATGTCAATGATGGATTCCCATTCTCCAACAACTGCACTGCATTCGCCTCTACCAAAACACCCAAATTTGGATGTCTTGTGAAGGTGAATACGACCTCAAACGGCTTGGTGTTTACTACCTCCATCTATTGATTTTTCTAAATAAACCCGCAATTTACAACCGATTTAAGGGCCAAACAAAAATACTTTGTATATATAGGGTAATTCAATTCAAACATGGTAGTTTCGCGACAAATGACACTGGAAAACAACCATATTGACTGGGCAAGCATGTCAAAACAAGAAAAATATGCCGCTCTTCATTACCAATGGAGTGGCCTATTGGATCCAAAAGTTGATTTTGTTGCCAATTTATCCAATGCCACCGCATTAATGAAAACCATTTTCCAGTGGTGGTGGGTAGGATTTTACAGGGTTGAAGGCAAAATTTTGATGCTAGCTCCATTTCAAGGTCCGCCTGCCTGTACAACCATTCATTTAGGGAAAGGCGTTTGCGGTTCGGCTTGGTATCAAAGCACTACCCTTGTAGTTCCCGATGTCGAATTATTTCCAGGCCATATCGCGTGCAGCGCTGAAAGTAAAAGTGAAATCGTAGTTCCAATCCATACATCCACCGGCGAAATTTGGGGAGTATTAGATGTTGATAGCGAACATTTGGGTCATTTCGACGCTACGGACCAAATAGAATTAGAGAAATTTTGTCGTTCTTTGGAAATCATCCTCTAAAATGAAAAAACAAAAAAACCTCGCCCTACTCATCACCGTGGCATCATTGGGCTATTTTGTCGACATATACGACCTCATCCTTTTCAACATCATCAAAAAAGACAGTCTTTCATCGTTAAATATCGATGTAAACATCTATGAAACTGTATTGTTTCGATGGCAGATGGCTGGCATGTTGATAGGGGGACTCATTTGGGGAATTCTCGGAGATATCAAAGGTCGGGTGAGTGTGTTGTTTGGTTCAATTTTACTCTACAGCATTGCAAACATCGCCAATGCCTTTGTCGAAACGGTTGAGGCCTATAAATTTTGGCGATTATTGGCGGGGATTGGATTGGCGGGAGAATTGGGTGCAGCCATCACATTGGTAAGTGAATTAATGCCGAAGAACAAACGAGGACTGGGCACCATGATCATCGTAACATTTGGGGCTCTGGGTGCTGTATTCGCTTTTTTTATCGCAAAAAACGGATCATTTATAACTGAGATTATCAGCGATATCATTGGGAGCAAACTACAAAATTGGCAAACATCTTACATCGTTGGTGGCGTGTTAGGGCTTCTATTATTGTTTATGCGTGCAGGGACTTTTGAAAGTACGTTGTTCGAAAATGCCACAACGACCCAAGTTAAAAGAGGCAATTTCTTTATGCTTTTCCGCAAAGCCCATTTCAAAAAGTATATGGCTTGTATTGTAATCGGTCTACCGGTATGGTTTGTTGTAGGGGTTCTCATCGCTTTATCGCACAAGTTTTTCCCGGAAATATTGGGTTTATCGAGCTCTGCCGCAGATGGCAAAATATTAAAATCACTATCAGTCCCTACCCCAGAAATGGTAATGTGGAGCTACGTAGGACTGAGTACCGGTGATTTACTTTCGGGTTTATTAAGTCAGCTGTTCCATAGCAGAAAGAAGGTGATCTATCTAAACCTCGTGGGCATCGCAATCATGACGTTGGTCTATCTCTATGGCCCAGCTGGAAGTCAAAACTATTATCGAATGATTGCCTTTTTGTTGGGCGCTGTCACTGGCTATTGGGCGATATTTGTCACCAATGCATCCGAGCAGTTTGGAACCAATATTCGCAGTACTGTTGCCGCTACCGTTCCCAACTTCGTTCGCGGTGGTGTCTTATTGATTACAATGGGATTTGAGTACTTCTCTTCAAGCTTTCATTCAAACAATCAATTCGATGGTAGAACCTTCACCATTGCGGCCTTAATCATTGGTGCAGTTTGCTTAACACTTGCATTTTGGGGCACTTACAATGTTGAGGAAGCCTTTCACAAAGACTTGGATTACTTTGAACACGACGAGGTTTCAGCTCAAACAAGCGATAATTGACATCGCTTAAAGGATTAATTCGTAACTTTACGGATATTTTCATAATTACTAGATCCCATTCAAATTGTCGAACCGCAGTAAAATCACCTTCCCAGAGCGTATCGTTCTGGCTATATTAGAAAACGATGGCAAAGGTGCCGTCAATGCTTCTCAAGTTTTCAATAAAATTCCACCTGAGGCGAATTTCACCAAAGAGATGGTGCATCAAGCACTACTAAAATTAGCGAATCGCGGACTTGTAAAAGAGCCATCAGAGGGCGTTTACGCCCCTATCAGACCTACCCTGAGATCAGAAGGAGAACTCGTATTATCAAATCGCGGCGATTATTATGTTCGTTTGGAATTGGATGGAGAACTTCAACAGATTTACATGGACAACGATATGGTTGGCAAAATGCTACCTGGTGATCGTGTTCGCTGCGAAGTAAAGACCAAAGGCAAACGCTCCTATGTCAAGTCGCTGTCTTTGATTGAACGTGTCCCTCAACGATACTCGGCCGTTTTAGATATATTCGAGAAAAACGCATTTGGATTGTTGCAGAAGAACGGTTTAAAAGATATCAAAATCATTGGTCTAGTTGATCCAAAAAACGACGGACACAAAGCAATAATCGAGGTTTACGACTTCCCACCCAATGCGAGGAACCCTATCGGCAGAATCGTCGAGATCCTAGGGCCCGTGGGCGAAGCCGATACAGAAATGCATGCAATTGTCGCCGAGTTTGGCTTCAGCACTCGCTTTCCGGATGATACCCTTGAAGAATGCGATGCAATTCCCAATGAAATCACCTCAAAGGATTGGGGCGATAGAAAAGATTTACGCGACATTTTCTGTATTACAATTGACCCTGCCGATGCAAAGGATTTTGACGATGCAATATCATTGGAATACGACGCTCAAGGCAATTATTTGTTGGGAGTTCATATCGCCGATGTTTCGCATTTTGTCACACCCGGAAGCGCCATCGACCGCGAAGCAATACAACGAGGCACTTCAGTATACTTAGTAGATCGCACAATTCCGATGTTGCCAGAAAAATTGAGCAACGATCTATGTTCCTTGAAGCCTAATGTGGATCGTTTGGCTTTTAGTGTGATATTTACGATTGATAAAGATTTGAACGTTTTGGGTGAATGGTTTGGAAAGACCGTAATAAATAGTAAGCGCAGATTTGCTTACGAGGAAGCCCAGGATGTGATTGTAAAACAAACGGGCGATTACGTTTCCGAATTAACGACATTAAATCGCATAGCCAAGCATTTTGAGGTATTGAGGTTTCAAAAAGGGGCGTTGAAATTTGAGTCGAAGGAGATTCGTTTCCGTTTTGATGCCAACAAAAAACCCATCGAGGCCTATGTGAAAACTAGGTTTGATGCGCATTTGCTGATTGAAACGTTTATGTTGATGGCCAACCAAGCCGTTGCTAAACATGTAAAAACGCTTAAGAAACCCGAATTGCCATTTATTTATCGTTCTCACGATTTACCTCCTCAAGACAAATTGTTGGAGTTTGCGAAATTCTGTAAGTTGATGGGTTATCCAATTAACATCGACAATGAGCTCCAAATGCGGAAATCATTTAACGAGTTGATGGAGAGGACCCAAGGTGATCCAAACGGCGAAATACTGCAACAAATGGCTATTAGAACGATGTCCAAGGCGGTTTATACAGCCTATCGCTCAGACCACTTCGGCTTGGCATTTGAGCATTACACCCACTTCACCTCTCCCATTCGTCGATATCCGGATTTATTGGTTCACAGATTATTGCAGCAATATTTGAGCAATCCAGTTCCGGGCATGAGTGAATCTCAAATCGAATTGATTGCCAAGCACAGCAGCAATATGGAGCAGAAAGCGGCAGAGGCGGAAAGAGCAAGTACCAAGTATACATTGGCTTTGATGATGGAACAGCACATTGGAAAGACGATGGACGCCACCATTACTGGAATTACCGAATGGGGAATTTATGCGATGGCCACTGAATATCATTGCGAAGGATTAATTCGCATGTCGGATATCAAAACTGATCGCTTCACCTATTATGAGGCTGAAAAGAAATTGGTTGGTCAAAGAACGCGCCGGAGTTATCACATGGGCGACCCGATAACGGTGTCTGTGAAAAAAACGGACGCGCAAAAAAGAATTATTGACTTTTATTTGTTGGATTAATATGAGTATCGCAAAGCACATTGAAACCTATTTAGATTATTTATCAAACACCCCCTTTCAGGGAAGCCCGAGTAATTTATACGACCCAATGAATTACATCATGAATTTGGGTGGAAAAAGGGTTAGGCCTGTGCTTTGTTTGATTGGCGCTGAAAGTTGCGGCGGCTCTGCGGTGGATGCGATGCCAGTGGCTCATGCAATTGAGATTTTTCATAATTTCAGTTTGGTACACGACGATATCATGGATCGAGCGGATCAACGTCGCGGATTGGCTACAGTTCATAAGAAATGGAACGAACCCACAGCTATTTTGGCGGGCGACAATTTATTGGTAAAAGCCTATGAATCCATATTGGCTTACGGCGGACCTAATAAAGATGCGATATTGTCATTGTTTTCTAAAACGGCCACTGAGGTATGTGAAGGTCAACAAGACGATATGGATTTTGCCGAGCGAAACGAAGTGAGCGAGGCGGATTATCTACACATGATCCAAAATAAAACGGCTGTATTGCTGGGTTGTAGTTTGGCCGCCGGCGCGCTTACTGCCAATGCCAGTAAGGATGTCGTTGACAAATTATACCAATTCGCCATTGCCGTTGGGATGAGTTTTCAATTGATGGATGATTATTTGGATGCCTTCGGAACATCAAACAAGGTGGGTAAGGTTATCGGCGGTGATATTATGGAAGGCAAAAAGACTTGGCTTTACATCAAATCAGTGGAACATGATGCCAACACTACCAATCAATGGTTCGGTGAATTGGAAGGTCAAAATCGTGCTGATGCTGTTATAGAAGGATGGAAACTTTGGGGTCTTGATGCGATGATTCTAGACAAATGTGCCGAATATGGCCAATTGGCGAATGCAATTATTCAAGAATTGACAGAAACCGGTGTTGAGACGCAAGGATTAAAAGACCTTCTCGACTTTCTCCAGGACCGTACACACTAGCAATTAGTGGATTACCGTTACGGTACCAACCTTATCGTACGTTTTCTTATCCCAACCTTTAAAAACAAGGTACCAAGCATATACCCCATCTGGGATTTCATTGGATTGATACTGACAATCCCATTGGTTCTTTTTATATGTACTCTCCCAAATCTTCTGACCATAGCGATTGTAAACTTTCATCTCGTACTCCTTCACAAACAGGGGAAAAGTGCCCCATACATCGTTTAATCCATCGTTGTTGCGCGTAATCCCACTCGGAACCCAAACTTCAGGGGGCTGAATGAGGTAAATCCAATTGCTCTCGCTGTATGATTGCTCTGGCGCCATTAGCCGATTGCGATGCGCTGTCACACGATACAAGTATCCGCCATAATCATAGTCCAATTTATCATCATGATAGCTTTGAACGAGGACGGAGGGGGCAATGACTGAAAACGGGTGATCATCATCCTTCCGCTCTAATGTCCAATCTCTCACACCATCGGCCCATCCTTGATAATCCATCCAATTCAAATCAAAGTAATAATCTGGGGCTTCCTTCGACGTACCACCCAAAACCACATTGCAACCCTCGTTGCTACCTGAACTCACATGTCCACATTGGTCGGTGACCAATATCTGATAGCAATAGGATTTATCGTCTACATTAAATGAAGAATCACGGTAAAAGGTATCGGTTGTGATTGCGAAGGGTACATTGCCAAATTTACCACCCCTAGGAACTCGATAAAGTTCATATTCCTTAAAATCGGGTTCTTTGCTCTTACCCCATCGAATTTCAGAATATCGGTCATTTACGATGGTTGTAGTATATAAAGGAACTCCCGCTATCGGCGTATTCAATTCCGTAACGGTACAGAAAATGTTTTTCGCAAAAACTTGGACGTCGCAAATATTCACACCAATGAGTTCGTAACAGTAATTATTCTGCCTAGGATTCACCACATTGCCATCAACATAAACGCCTGCTGCGCCATTTCTAATGGTATCTAGAATTTTGATAGAACCATCAGGATTAGTTCTTCTCAATAGAAAATAT
This sequence comes from Flavobacteriales bacterium, assembly GCA_947472115.1. Classification (GTDB taxonomy): domain Bacteria; phylum Bacteroidota; class Bacteroidia; order NS11-12g; family UBA955; genus UBA955. The sequence goes on from CANIZU010000021.1 coordinate 9,125, forward strand.
TTAAAGAATGATCCGGACGTTGCAATGTTATCCCAAGAGATCGACATTTTAGATGTTTGTCTATCGAAACTCACGCAAATAGCATCCGGCGGAATTACTTTGGGAGGTTCTGTCACCAGTATTTTAATCCGAGCATAGGTAGTATCTGCTTTTGGGCATCCACGATCCATAACCGTAACAAACAACTCAACTGTATCCTTTGAGAAACTGCTGCAGATGGTTTTCCAATCCAACTTAAGAGTAGCCGTGCCAATTCCGGAAATAAGCGTCACTTTCGCAGTATCTACGCCCTTCATTCCACCTTTTTTAATCCATTTGACTCGCAAATACATCGTATCGAAAGGATCAGGGTCGATGCCTTTGATTTGGAAACTAATGGGCTGTGTGGCAATGACTTGAACAAATGTGTCTTTCAACCGAGGTTTCAGATTCAAGTTCTCAAAGTCGATTTTAAACAGTGCATTATTACAGTTGTTGCTATTCATTGTCCGACTGTATGCGGTTGGCGTTGTTGGAAACAATCCATTCCTTCTGCAACCCGCACAAACGGATTGATAGATAATTCCTTTTGAATCAAATCGAGAGGTGCCGCCATCCACGTGTTCCTCGGCTGCTTTGCCTGGTGTGCTTACCCCGCCAAAATAGGTAGCATAGGCCAATGAGTAAAAGTTTTTAGAGAATACGGCAAGATAAAAATCACTGCCATCGGTATTTTTTTGAGCCGCATCTGCGGTGGTTAATAATCCGTTGGTCCTTCCTTTATTTCGATGTTGTTTGGGTGTACCGGTATTGACATCATACAAAGCGGAATTGGTACTTCCACCCCATCCCGAAACAAAAATCCGTTCGCATCGATCAACTAAGAAAGCGCTAGGACTGATGTTTGGATAGATAGTGTTACCGGAGTTAAAACCAAACGTGGTTTGCATATCAACAGCCGATAAATCTGTCGAATAACAGGTAATGAACTGTCCGCCGCCGGGTTGATAAAACCGCGCATTCACATTGGGCATATTGGCTTCGGTTTGTCCGTAAATATATGGTTTGCCAGTAAGACCCGTTTGAACAAAATGGGCTTGCTCATAAAGCGATGTCCCATGGTAGCGGCCTTGAAGAACATCGCCAGTGAATTTATCCAATCGCATTAATATCGCATCGGCAATTCCCCCTTGGTAATCGTTAATCCAATTGGAGCCAATCACTGTTTTTAGGTTATTACTAGAACTTCCGCCGCTTACATAGATGTCGTTTGACTTACCCAAAGCCACCCCATATAGCGCATCATACCCAACGCCACCAAACTGTTGGGACCATTTTAAAATGGTAAGGGAATTATTTAAGCAAAAAACTACGGCATCGGACTTACCACCATAGACCCCGTTGCCAGTCCTAGGAAAATTCATGCTATATGTGATCCCAGAAACATAAATATTCTTTTGATCGGTAATAATCTCACCGCGAAACTCATCGGCATAATTATAAATCAGGGGAAAGTCATCAACACTTACGCCCGCCGCCGATCGATCCGCACCCACCGCATCCATTCCGCTGCCCCCAAAAAAAGTAGAAGCCATTATTGATGTGCCGGTAGAATTAAACTTGGTAATGAAGAAATCATACCCACCGTTGTGGGTGTTATCGTATTGTCCTTTGTTACCCATGGGAAAATCCGTGCTTCGGGTTGAGCCCATCACATACAAATTATCCAAGGAATCCGTTACCATGGAATGCGGTTGCTCGTTGTTAGAACCACCCAAATAAGTACAAAAAAGCAATTTGTCGCCGGTTGAATTGAACTTCAAAATAGCGGCATCTCTAGAGCCCCCATAGCCCAAATCTTCTGACACGCCATCGCCAAAGGTTGTTTGTGCAGCGCCAGGGGTTATTGGCAGTCCGATATCAAAAACGGTTCCGCCGGCGTATCCATTGCCTTGAATATCGTAAGTGCCAGTACAACCAAAATTGTCAGCCCTAGAGCCGGTGTAAGTACTAAAAACCAATTTTGGATCTATAACCAAGTCATCGGTGTTTTTTGGATCTAAATTCTTGATATCAAACTGAAATGAGCCATCTTGAAGTTGGATATAATTGGCATTGAGTGTTGACTTGCCCATTTGCCCCTCAACTATAGCACTATTAATTCCAATGTAGTAAACGGCAGGGATTTCCTCTGTCCAATCAACGATATTGGTTTTAATTCTGCAGTACTTGTTCGATGCGCTTAATTCCGAACTGTTTTCACCTAGATATTTCCAATGAATCACGTTTGGATCAATCGTTGAGTGAACGATCCAATTGTATTTTATCGAATTTTGAAATGATTTAACTTCTAAGTCAACGCCAGGCCAAACATTTGAAATGATGATACTACTGTATTTATGCAATTCGATAAAACTGCCTTTGGCGTTATGATAATTGTAATACTCTGCGGATGCCGTACCCGAACCCTCTGCCTTTGCCAAACCTGTGGAATTTACAAAATCCATAAATACCGCTTGCGTTGGGAGTTTTAACGTTTGGGTTGTACGATCATGCAGTTTTTCAAATGCAACGGTATCGATTAAATTCCACACGAATCCAGTTTGTGTAATCCACAAATCTCCGATGTTGAGATGGGCCTTAGACAATACGCTCTTAGACCACTGGCCTTTGTTAATGATAAAAATAGGTTCTCCTGATGATGCTTGGATTGGGTTGCCCACATTTGCTAACAACGAGGAAGAAAGAACGAAGAAAAACAAAAACAGTTGCGCGCGCAGAGCAATATTGGTCTGTTCCAATTTGAAAAAAATCATGCGGGCGCAGTTTCTTATCATCATTCCTGGCAGGGAAATGCCTACTTGTTACACAAAAATCGGTGATTTTATGTACGATTCTTACTTTTCGGCAAGGAATTGACAATAAGTTGATTGGTTTGGTTGCTTTGGGCTGTTGTACATTTGCACTTAATGACACAGTCTAAGCTACGCATCGTTTTCTTTGGGACCCCAGATTTTGCTGCATTTTCTTTGGAAAAGATAGTAAAAAGCGGATTTCATTTGGTAGGCGTAGTTACGGCAATCGATAAACCAGCGGGCAGAGGTCAGAAAATTGCAGAAAGCGCCGTTAAGCGCAAAGCGAATGAACTCGGATTAAAAATATTACAACCTGCCAATTTGAAATCAGAAGATTTCATGAATGAATTGGAATCCTTGAATCCAAACTTAGGCGTAGTGATCGCATTTAGAATGCTTCCAGAAAAGGTTTGGTCGTTCCCCACCCTAGGAACAATCAACTTACACGGCTCCTTACTTCCTCAATACAGGGGAGCTGCGCCGATACATCATGCGATTATCAATGGGGAAACCACAACCGGATTAACTACGTTTTTTTTAAAGCACGAAATAGACACTGGCGATATTATCGCAAAAACAGAGTTAGCGATCGGTAAAAACGAAACGGTTGGTGAATTACACGACAGGATGATGGTTGAGGGTGCGGACTTGATTGCACACACGCTGGACTTGATTTCTGATGGCAATTATCAAACCACTCCTCAGGATTTTAGCGAAGAACTTAAATCGGCGCCCAAGTTGAACCGAGACTTCGCCGAATTACACTTGCAACTGTCACTTAATGATTTTCACAATAAAGTGAGGGGATTAAATCCCTTTCCCGGAGCTTGGATTAAGAGTGAATGGGGCGATATGAAAATACTCAGCGGGGAAATAATGGAACTCTCCACACCCGATTCACGCAATCGCATCGTCATCGAATCACGTCAACTCGTTATTTTTCTTCACGATGGCTGCTACAAAGTCAACCAAATGCAATTGCCTGGCAAGCCAAAAATGACGTCCGTCGAATTTATTAATGGATTGAAATAATATTTTTTTTGCGTTTTTTACAATTAAAATTTGCAATTGCGAATTTTATTGCATTGATTTACTGCCGAAACACATCAGAAACGCCTATACGTAGAAAAATACTCAACCAATTCTTGCCTTATTAAAACCAATTTTAACCTGCAAGGGAGGAGTATTATGACTACACCATTGATAACTGACGGCGTGCTGATTAAGCGTTACATTGACGGTAACAACGCAGCATTTGAAACATTACTGAAACGCCATAGATCTCGGATACTTTCGAGTATTTATTTGCTTGTGGGCGATCGTTACGTTGCTGAAGACATCTTTCAGGAGACTTTCATCAAGGTGATTCATAGCATACAGAAGGGCAAATACAATCACGAAGACAAATTCCTACCTTGGGTACTACGTATCGCTCGAAACATGAGCATCGATACAATACGTGCAAGAAAAAGAATGCCAGTGGTTGTAGATACTGAAGGACGTGATATTTTCGATAGTTTGGGTATTACCGTTGAAAGTCAGGAAGAGTATAGAGTAGCCAAGGATGATGTTGATATTTTGCGCCAATGGATTTGGGAACTCCCTGAAGACCAACGTGAAGTATTGATTTTACGCCAATACGCCGACCTTAGCTTCAAAGAAATCGCGGCACTTACAGAAACCAATATCAACACTTGTATCGGCAGAATGCACTACGCAATTTTGAACCTGCGAAAAAAGATGCAAAAAAGTGTTGCCAAAGTAAAATAATCTGATTTTAGGTCCGTTATATGTTTGTCGTTTTAGCGAAGCATATGACAAGACCACTATCACACTCAGACCTACTTCTTTATTATTATGGTGAAGCCGATATTCAAACTGCGGCTTATATTGAGGACAATATTGCTGCACATCCGGAGTGGACCATCTATTTTAGTGAAATTTACCAGGCTGCGACTGATTTGGACACTTTAATGATTTCGCCAAATTCAACTACCCTATCCATTATTTTGGAGGAAAGTGATTCAAAATTATTTCACTCAATCGGATAATACAATTCTTGTACTTGTATGGTAATTTCGTACCATGCAATCAATTCCCAAATTAGATTTATCTCATTTTACCGAAGGTTCTGCCGAACAAAAAAGTCAATTCGTTGCGGAGTTGGGCAATGCCTATGAACAAATTGGATTTGTTGCCATACGCAATCATAGTATTCCATCAGACATAATAAAGCTACTCTATCAAGAAGTGGCCAATTTTTTCGATTTACCTGAAACCATTAAGTTAAAATACGACGATACGGAAGGTGGAGGTCAACGAGGTTACACTGGCTTTGGAAAAGAACACGCAAAAAATCGAAATACTGGTGATTTAAAGGAATTTTGGCATTTTGGTCAATATGAAACGCTGGAAGACCACTCCTATCCTGCAAACAAACAAGTTGCTGAACTATCGAATTTCAATCGGGCGGGTGAAGATGTTTTTCGTGCGCTCGAGAACACCGGTGTTCAAATGTTAAGGGCGATTGCGTTGCATTTAAAATTGGATGAATTCTATTTTGACGATCGCGTAACAAAGGGTAACAGTATTTTAAGAGCTATCCACTATCCACCCATTACTGAGGATCCAAAAGATGCAATTAGAGCGGGCGAACATGAGGATATAAACTTAATCACCCTATTGGTTGGTGCCAGTGCAGATGGTTTGGAGGTATTAAACAAACACAATCAATGGATTGGGGTGACGGAGGTTGAGGATCATATTGTGGTCAATGTGGGCGATATGTTGCAGAGATTAACCAATGATCAGTTAAAAAGCACTACCCATCGGGTGGTCAATCCGCCACAAAATCAGTGGGGAAACCCCCGATATAGCATTCCATTCTTCTTACATCCACGTCCAAATGTCCCACTAAATACCTTGCCACAATGTATTACTGAAGAAAATCCAAAGAAATACAGTGATTGCACCGCGATGGAGTTTCTTTTGGAACGATTAAGGGAAATTGGTTTGATTAAATAAGTCAAAAAATGGCGATGCGTGAAGATCTGATCTATTAAACGAAGAGATTTTTTAGCTCTTGTGCATCCTCGGGCTTCATTTTGCCAGCGAGAATCAATCTAACCTGACGTCGGCGTAGCGCACCTTCAAATTTTAGTATTTCTTCCTCGGTTTGCGGAGTTAGTTCTGGAACAGTTACGGGCTTATTTCTGCCATCTAAGGCCACAAACGTATAGTAAGCTTCATTGGATCTAACACGGCCGCCAGAAGGCAAATTCTCAGCAAACACTTCAATAAACACTTCCATGCTCGAATTAAAAGCCCTGGATACATAGGCTTTCAGCGTAACAACATCACCCAATCGAATACTTTCTTTAAATGAAACACTGTCAACTGCGGCCGTAACAACAATATTGTGACTGTGTTTTTGGGCAGCGATAGCCGCACAGATATCCATCCAATGTAGCAAGCGACCTCCCATTAAATTCCCCAAAGTGTTGGTATCGTTAGGCAATACAATTTCATTCATCAATGTGAATGAATCTACAGGATGTTTTGGAGTGAGGTTTGTCATTGTGGTACGAAAATAAAAAAGGGGAAGTTGCCTTCCCCTTTTTTTGATATTTATTTTTTAAATAATTTAAGCTTGACCTTGAACAGAAACGAAGCTTCTGCCTTCTCTGCTCTTGCGGAACACTACGATTCCATCAGACAATGCGAACAAAGTGTGATCTTTTCCGATCCCTACATTCACATCTGGGTGGTGTTTAGTACCACGCTGACGAACAATAATATTACCAGCTCTCACAACCTGACCACCATAGATTTTTACACCCAAGCGCTTACTGTGTGATTCTCTTCCGTTTTTCGTGCTACCCGCACCTTTTTTGTGTGCCATGACGTTCTTCTATATTAGGCTTTAATGCTTTCGATTTTTAACAATGTCAAATAGTGACGAAATCCGTTCATTTTTTGGTATCCTTTTCTACGTTTCTTCTTGAATACCAATACTTTGTCACCTTTTCCGTGCTCTTTAACTGTGGCAGTAACAGTAGCTCCATCAACTGTGGGGGCACCCACCTTGATTTTATCGCCACCGACCATTAATACTCTATCAAACTCAATAGTTGAGCCTGCTTCTGCTTGTAGACGATTGACAACAAGATGCTTGTTCTCTTCTACCCTGTATTGCCTTCCGGCTATTTCAACAATGGCGTACATAATCTGTGAATTGGGCTGCAAAGATAAGTAAAACCAACAAATACTTCAACTATTTCAATAAATTTTCTTAATTACTTTCATTAAAACCAACTCATGTTCAAATCCGTTATATTTTTTAGACACCCTCAAAAACGGTGTGTATCCTAACAAAGCTTTGATTGAATTTTGTAATTACATGAAAAGTGTCATTCTAATTGGACTTACAACGCTTGCAAGTGCGTCTATTATTGCCCAACCAGGAAATCGAGGGATCGACAA
>CANIZU010000022.1 GCA_947472115.1 Flavobacteriales bacterium
GCGAAGATGGTAAACAACTACGACTGGTTCAAAAATTGGTCGTTTTTGGATTTCATTCGCGATGTGGGTAAGCACATTACTGTGAGTTACATGATGAGCAAGGACAGTGTTCGGAATCGACTTGAATCGGGGGGGATTTCGTTTACTGAGTTTACATATCAATTGGTTCAGGGATATGATTTTTTGCATTTGTATAAGAACGAAGGATGCAAACTCCAGATGGGTGGCAGCGATCAGTGGGGAAATATCACCACGGGTACTGAATTGATTCGCCGAATGGCGGGTGGAGAGGGTTTTGCGTTAACAGCACCCTTGATTACCAAGGCCGATGGAACCAAGTTTGGAAAATCAGAAGGCGGTAACGTGTGGTTGGATCCAGCAAGAACATCGCCCTATAAATTTTATCAGTTTTGGTTAAATGTTGCCGATGAAGATGCCATTCGTTTCATCAAGATATATTCTTTGAAGAACCGCGATCAAATTGAAGCGTTAATTGCGGAGCATACGGGTCAAGAGCACATGCGAATTTTGCAGAAAGAATTGGCGGCAGAGATGACGGTTCGAGTGCATTCAGAGGCCGATTTGGAGATGGCATTAAAAGCCACGCAGATCTTTTTTGGCAATGGTTCGGCCGATGATTTAAAAGCGCTTGACGAAGCTACTTTGGCGGCCGCTGCAGACGGGATGGAGCGTTTTGAAGTAGAGAAAGCATCGTTGGCTCAAGGCATTCAAGTGTTGGATCTGTTGGCCGTGAATACCCAGATCTTCCCTTCTAAGTCAGAAGCGCGCAAGATGTTGCAAGCCAATGGATTTGCTTTTAACAAGGACAAGTACACCGACATCGACGGTACGATTGACGATGCGATTTTATTGCATGGAAAATACTTGATTGCTCAGAAAGGCAAAAAGCAGTATTTCTTGATCGAGGCGGTTTGAACGGAACGCGGTTGAACTGCGCTCCCTAACTACATAAAAACCAAATCTTCAGCGTGTATGAGTTACAACTTTTGCGTCACCATTTTCTCTAGGTACAAGCCGTAACCACTCTTTTTCAAGGGTTGGGCGATTGCTAGCAATTCATCGGACGTAATAAAACCTTGACGCCAGGCGATTTCTTCGATGCAACCTATTTTTAGGCCTTGACGATCTTCGATGACCTGAACATATTGTCCGGCTTGCATGAGTGATGTAAAAGTTCCTGTATCCAACCAAGCCGTTCCGCGCTCGATGATGCGCACTTGCAAAGCGTTTCGCTCCAAATAAATGCGATTGACATCGGTGATTTCTAGTTCGCCGCGAGGGGATGGCTTAAGGTTACAAGCAATATCAACCACTTGATTATCATAGAAGTATAAGCCAGGTACTGCGTAATTACTCTTGGGTTCCAAAGGTTTTTCTTCTATGCTGATGGCGTTGAGGTGCTCATCGAACTCTACCACACCGTATCGCTCTGGATCGCTGACGTGGTAGGCAAAAACAATCCCACCATTGGGGTCGATGCTGCTTTTTAAGGTGTCTTGGAATTTGGAACCGAAGAAGATGTTATCGCCCAAAATCAAAGCAACAGAATCATCGCCGATGAAATCTTTGCCCAAAATAAATGCTTGTGCCAATCCGTCTGGTGAGGGTTGAACGCAATATTCGAATCGGCAGCCTAAATTAGCGCCATCGCCCAATAACTTTTGGAAATGGGGTAAATCGTGGGGTGTGCTGATGATTAATATTTCATTGATTCCCGCCATCATCAAAACTGATAACGGATAATAAATCATTGGTTTATCGTACACTGGCATCAACTGTTTGCTCATGGCCAACGTCAATGGATGCAATCGGGTGCCAGAACCGCCGGCGAGAATTATCCCTTTCATAATTGCAAAGGTATGCGATGCAATTGATTCAGTGTAAGTCCTGTGTTAAAAGTTGATGAAACCCCTGAGTTGCTTAGGGAAAGTGATTGAAATATTAGGAAGGGATTTGGGCTATCTGGGAATTTGATACACTTGCACCCAGTCCACTTGGAAATCCGATGTTTTGTTGCCGCTTTCGATTAATTGGGGGATGTAAGTATTTTCCAGTCCGTTGTTTAACACCAAAAACATGGGTTCTTGGTAAAACTGGGCCATCCAGCGATTAAATCGTATCGATTTGACTTTGATGCCGTCTGTGTAGAAGTCGATTTTCTCGGGGGTCCACAAACACGAATAAATATGAAACGATGAGTCGGTGTCTTCCGAAATGCGAATTTTTTTCATCATCATCTGCTTGGTATGGGTCTCTACTTTCCCCGTGTGAACCGTCATTGTTTGGGTATTTACGCTTTTCCCGTTGGCTTTACCGTACATCTCAAAAATATCGATTTCGGGGGGCCAATTGTTTTTTCCGGTAAGCCACCATGCCGGCCATGTTGCGGGTCCCGTTGGGTTTTTGCTGCGGACGGCGAAATATCCGCAAGTGAAATTTTGGCTGTGAAAGGTATTTACAACGCCTACGCTATAGGGAATCATTACGGCCAGTTTTCCTGTGTCTGAATCTTCTGTTGCTATGTTTTGTTGTACTTGTGAGGTTGATACTGAACTATCTCTCACCTCGTGGTCGCCCAGATATTTTATGACATTTCCTTGGGCATTTACGCGTTGAATTTGGATGAGTTCCTTGTGAATTAGATTTGTTTCATTCATCGCGCGATACATCCTTTCTACATCGCCCTTGGGTTGATTCTCAATGATGATGGGATAAGGCCTAGGCTCATTTAGCAGGTGTAACTTGCCTTCGGCGACAAAAACCTGTGGATCACCGTAAAACTGATGCGCATTGTCGGGATGAAACCGTCCCCAAGGCTGACCTTTCGACCAAACAGCGGGATTGAAAGTATCAAAATTGTCTTCGAATACGAGTTGATATTCTTTGGCCTCTTCGGGCAGAACAAGGCTTGTTGTGTTTTTGGTTTGATATTTGAACTGACGGCTATATTTTGCGCTTCTAAAGTCCCAATTTTTTTTGAAATACATGCTCATTTTGGCGGCACGAATTCCTTTTGTTGTGGAATCGATGGGCGATGAGGCTTTAGCGCTTGCCAAATGCGTTGTGATCAATGAAAAGAGGATCAGAATGAGTGATGCAAACCGGCGGATGGAATTGAGGTGATTCGCTGTTTGGCGGTGTATGATTTTCAATTTGGAGGGCATCAAAAACGACATAAACAAAGTTAAGAAATTCGCAGTAGGTTTGAAGTAGTGAGTGAAGCAGCATTTAAATCAGGATTTGTGAGTATTATCGGTATGCCAAATGCCGGAAAAAGTACCCTTTATAACGCCTTATTAGGCGAGAAGTTAGCCATCGTAAACTCGAAGGCGCAGACAACCCGACACAGGATTTTTGGTATTAAAAATGGCCCTGGCCACCAAATCGTTTTTTCTGATACCCCCGGCATTTTACGTCAGACCAGCTACGGAATGCACGAGCGGATGATGAAGTTTGTGAAGGAAAGTGTTGACGATAGCGATGTTTTGGTTTTGCTGATCGACATCAATGGAAAGGACTTTTCTGAGGAGATTCAAGAGAAATTTGAGCGGTCGAAGGCGAAAAAGATCGTTGTTTTGAATAAGATCGACAAGGTACATCAGCAGAAGTTGGAGGAAAAGTTGGTTTGGTTGAAAAAGACGTTTATTGGCGATGTTTACTTGGCGATTTCGGCACAGGAGAAATTTCAGATTGATGTGTTGGAGAAGTATTTGGTTGATTTTTTACCTGAGCACCCGGCCTATTATCCTGAGGATCAACTGACCGATAAAACAGAGCGGTTTTTTGTCAATGAGATTATCCGAAACAACGTATTGAAGCTTTACGATGAAGAGGTTCCATATTCGGTAGAGATTGTGACTTTGTTATTCAAGGAAGAGCCAAAAATTATCCGTTTAAGTTGTGAAATTATCGTAGAGCGTGATTCTCAGAAGCCCATCATCATTGGGAAAAAGGGTCAGAGCATTAAGAAGTTGGGCATCGAATCGAGGAAGGAACTGGAGTTATTTTTTCAAAAGCAGGTGTATATGGAATTGTTCGTGAAAGTGCGAGAAGATTGGCGCAACAACAAGAAGATGTTGGATCAATTTGGATACGAATCGGAGTAAGTTTGGGTAGCATGCCAATGGCTTGGACAAATAAATATCGACGTTTCGTTGCCGTTTTTGGACGTCTCGATTTGGTTGTAGCACGTGTGCGGTTGTTTGTCGGGATTGGTATTGGGTTGATTGCGGTTTTCTCATTCACGGTTCTTACAGAGAATGATCGTGTGGGCAATTTTTTTTATGGTGATCAGCGGCAAAACGGATTCATCGCTTCAGCTTCGACTTCCATTTCAGATTCAAAATCGCTGGGTTGCTTTGCTCGCGATACCGTGTACTTTGTTCATTGCAATGGCAAATCGATCCGTGTTGAAATCAAGGTTGCTCGATTTGCCAAAGCATCGACTCGTCAAAAAATGTTGCTGCTATTGCCCGGTTGGAATTTTTCCGATACGCAGTGGTGTACACGAACGCGGGTTTGCGATGAGGCAACAAAGAGAGGCTACGATGTGATGTTGGTGGAGATGGGTAAGAGCGTATATATGGATAGTTTGTACCCTCAGATGCGCGCTGACTACAGATTGCATCCCACGCGGACGTGGTTATGGGATTCTGTGTTAAAGCCATTACAAAAAAGGACTTATTTTACTGATCAAGGCATACCAGAAGACCCAACAAAGACGGTGAATGGTAGGGTTTTATATAAATCGATGCGATTGCCCATTCCCTGTTTTGTGATGGGATTGTCTACTGGAGCCCGAGGCGCTTTGTTGTTGGCACTGGAGCATCCTGAGGCGTTCCAGGGATGTGCTGGCTTGAGTGGTGATTACAATCCGTTGTTGATGAAGAACGACAACCTGATGATCAATTGTCTAGGAAAATTTGATGATGTTCCATGGCGATGGCGTGGTACAAATAATATCGAGATGCGGGTAGATTTTTTTAAGGTGCCAATGTATTTGGCTCATGGTAGCGATGATCGCGTTGTGCCAATGAAACAGACGGAGTCGTTGTTGCTTGCGATAGAGCGTTCAGAGGCATGTAAAGCAAGGGCCGCGTTTCCAAAAGTGTACACCGCTGTGACTCACCATTATTTAAATGAAAAAATTATTCAAAGTGAAATTGTGGTCGGTGCCGGCCACGATTATATTTTTTGGAATCAGGCGGGCTTAAAAGCGCTAGATTATTTTGATGAATTATTGAATCATTGACAGTTTTGTAATATGTCTACTGCCTCTGCCAATGGATTTGATAGAGCGAATCGCACAGTTTAAATATGAATAGGTCTAAGGATTTGCTTTGAAAGAAAAGGTATGGGCGGTTATTTCGTTTAACTATATGTTATTTATCGCTCAATAAAGCGTCAATTTGACCTAAAAAAGAGAAATAAAAGAACGATAAATAAAATATCGGTCAAACACATAGGTTTTTTCGTTCAGAAAATGTTATATTTGAACGGTAAAAGACATACTTGTGACCGATAAATTAAATACTAAGATGAACAGAGAGGAAATGATGATTTTGACTTATTTGAAAGACAATCCCAAAACGTCAGCGCCTGAAATACATAATGGATTAGTTAATTTGAACACAAATTTCTCCATGTCACTCAGTACGCTAAAAAGGCGGCTTGGTGGAGAATTTATGAAAATGAATCTTGTTACAAGCAATGGTAAAGGAAAAGGATTAAAATATTCATTAACTTCAGAATACCAGTTAATCTATCCAATTGATGTGGATGAATATTTCAGCTTTGAGAATAGGAAAATCCAAAGCCGTTTCAATTTCGAATTAATTGGTTCATTAGAAAATGCTCGGTTATTTACGGACGAAGAAATTGAAGAATTAGAAAGTTTACAAAGACAATATGAGCATAATATAAGTAAACTATCGCGGTCCGCATATCAAATGGAAGTTGAGCGATTATCCATTGATTTATCTTGGAAATCCTCACAAATTGAAGGTAATACTTACAGTTTGCTAGATACGGAAATACTTTTGAAGGAACAACAAACGGCAAAAGGCAAAACGGTCGAAGAAGCAACGATGCTTTTAAATCATAAAAAAGCCATTGATTTTTTATTGCAAAATCTCGATTTTTTTGAAGCGCTGAAAATTCGAGACATTGAGGATATTCATAGCATGTTAGTTGAGAAACTTGATGTACAACGAAATTTGCGCAAGGAATTAGTGCGTATTGGTGGAACTGATTATATACCATTAGATAATGAACACCAAATTAGAGAATCATTACATGATGCTTGCAGAATAATAAACAGTAAGAAAAGTGTATTTGAAAAGGCATTGCTTACATTAGTCTTGCTCAGCTATATCCAAGCCTTTATGGATGGAAATAAAAGGGTGGCGAGAATTGTAGCAAATGGTATTTTAATAACTCATAATTATTGCCCAATTTCATTCAGAACAGTTGAAACGATCGACTATAAAAAGGCAATGTTGATATTCTATGAGCAAAATAATCTAAATGCATTCAAGCAGATTTTTATCGAACAATTCAAATTTGCAGTCGGTGAATATTTTAGAGTCCGTGTAGAGTAAAAACAAAAAAAGTCACCATTTCTGATGACTTTTCTCTCTTAGTAGCGGGAACAGGACTCGAACCTGTGACCTTCGGGTTATGAGCCCGACGAGCTACCACTGCTCCATCCCGCGATTTATTCGTAGCCCGTAGGGGAGTCGAACCCCTCTTTCCAGGATGAAAACCTGGCGTCCTAACCGATAGACGAACGGGCCATCTAAGGGGCTGCAAAGATACAAAGAAATTTGTAAAAAAATGCAGTTCCCCAAAAAATTACGCTGATTCGTGCTTAGTAATTATTCCATCGCCCCATAATTCTTCTAGTTGATAGAAACTTCTTTTTTCTTCTGAGAATATATGAACGACAACATTGATGTAATCTAGGAGCACCCATTCTGACTCGTCGTTTCCTTCGCGGTGGGCGGGTTTTTCTCTCAATGCCTTTCTAACTTCATCTTCTACGCTATCTGCAATTGCATCTACTTGACGTGCGGAACCACCATGGCAAATCACAAAGAAATCGGCAAATGCGCTTGAGGTTTTTCTTAAATCTAGCGAAACGATTTTGAACGCTTTTTTCTCTTGCATTCCATGAACCATCACGGCCACTAACGCTTCTACTTCTGATGTTTGAATCTTTTTTGCCATCTAATCGCTTACTTTGCTACAAAGAACGCCATTTTGTTAGACTTTCAGTTCATTCGGCCCGTTGGGGACATTCATCTTTTTTACATTTCGAGCTGTGATTCTACGCAAACTGCGATTATTACATTGATTGAGCAGGGTGCGATGGGATTGGCGAATCGTTCTTTGCCTTTGGCGCTTTATACGGATGACCAGCAAAACGGTAGGGGACAGCAGGGCAACGACTGGAATTCAGATGTCGGAAAAAACATCACAATCACAATTGCATTTCCACTTACGCCATCGCAAAATATAGATGTCGTTCAGTTAAACAAGGCGTTGAGCGTTTCAATCTTATCCCCCATTCAAAAGCAAGTGAGTCAATCCTTGTTTCTTAAGTGGCCCAACGATATCGTCACTGAATCAAAAAAGCTCGGAGGGCTATTGATGGAGATCACGCAAATCAACCAACAAAAATTCTTACTTCTTGGCTTTGGAATCAATGTAAATCAGTTGGATTGGCAAAATCAACCCAAAGCAACTTCCTTAGCGATGATTCATGGCGATGCATTTGATCGCGATGAAGTGATGGATGCGATACTTTTTTCGTTGGACGATATTTGGAAAAATAGGAAGGATTTGCAGGCTGACTACAGCAAATTGCTTTGGAGGATGGGTGAGCATGTGATTCTCGAAATACAATCCGATGTGAGACGTGTTGCTTCTGAGTCATCCTCTTCAAAAGGAGTTGGAGATGGAAGAAATTCGGTTACTGACAGGATATTTAGTGTCGGGGAGCAGGTCCAAGGTTTGTTGATGGATGTTGATCAAATGGGTAGAATTGTAATTGCGGATGGGGATGGGGAATTATTGGCTTTTCACCACGGTCAAGTGCGATTGAAATTTTAGGCTTACGTATTTATTTGGTCATATATTGAAAATTGAGTGGACGAAATATCGTTTTGTTCGGTCTAGGAGTTACTTTAGATTTTAAATTATGGATCGCAAGCAGTTTTTCGGGTCGTTAAAACCCAATTTTTTGACTTCATTGGAAGAAGAAAAACCTGGTTTAGGCAGTGCTTCTGCACTCAACACGCAATTTAAATCGGCGGGTGCGGGATTAACGCGCAGGACCAACACTGGTATTAAGGTCTATGCCGGCACATTTGGCGATGCTGAATTGTTGCATTTGATGCGCCGAAGCATGTTTGGCGTGAAATATGGCGAATTCAAAAAACTTCGTGGAAAGACTATGCAGCAGGCGGTTGATGCGATTTTAACTGTCCCTGCATCGTTGCCAAATCCACCAATAAACAATTACGGCAATTTGGTCACAGATCCCAATGTTGCTTATGGATCCACTTGGGTGAATGCTCCCTTAGATCCTGCGGTTGAAGCGTATCGCAAAGGCAGTGTAAAAAATTGGCTGTGGGGCTTGATGGTGAATCAAACGCCTGATATTCAAGCCAAGATGGTGTTGTTTTGGCACAATCACTTTGCCATACAATTTTTAGAAATTCCAGATTCACGCGCTTGTTATGTATACACGAAAGTGTTGTACACGCATGCTTTGGGGAATATGAAAAATCTCACTAGGGCAGTGACTATTGACCCGGCGATGCTGTTCTATTTGAATGGTAATGTGAATACAAAAAGAGCCCCAGATGAGAATTATGCGAGGGAGCTGCAAGAACTTTTTACAATGGGAAAAGGCCCCAATAGCAAATACACTGAAGACGATGTTAAGGCGGCGGCAAGGGTTTTAACAGGCTGGAGTATCAATCCTCTAACCAATCCCTTTTCAACTACATTTTTAAATACCAACCACGATACATCGGACAAGAAGTTTAGTGCGTATTACGGAAATACTACGATTAAAGGTCAGTCTGGAATTAACGCGGGAAATACCGAATTAGACGATATGCTTACGATGATGTTCAACGTGGAAGAAGTAGCGTTGTATATGTGTCGGAAGTTATACGAGTATTTCGTGTACTATGAAATTGATGACACTGTTGAAACCAATGTGATTGTACCATTAGCCAAGGTTTTTAGGGATAGTGGATACGATATCAAGACGGTTTTAAAGACGTTGTTATCAAGCGAACATTTTTACGATACTTGGAATCGAGGATGTGTGATCAAGGATCCAATTACGCAGCAAGCAGGATTTTGCAGGGAGATGGAATTACCGTTTCCGGCATCAACCGACTATTTTTTATTGTATAAAATGTGGGAATTGGGTGGTGCATTTGGACAGCTGACACAGATGAATTTGGGAGATCCGCCAAACGTAGCGGGTTGGCCGGCATGGTATCAAAAACCTATGTTCCACCGCAGTTGGATCAATAGCGATACTTTGCCACGTCGGAATCAGTTCACTGATTATTTGTTGATAGTTGGTCACAAAGTGGGCACTTATACATTGTTGGTGGATCCATGGATTCTAACAAAACAGTTATCCGACCCAGGAACGCCAGATACATTGATTTCGGATGCGACCAATTTCTTATTGCCAATGGGACTCAGTGCGGGTCAAATCAGTGGATTAAAAGAAATTTTACTCCCAGGAGGCATTCCCGATTACAATTGGAAGGACGAGTATCGCGCTGCCACAGACGCATCGGATCCAAACCATACAACCGCATTAACTACCGCAACATCAAAGCTTCGTTATTTATACAAAGCCATCATGAACCTTTCAGAATACCAATTGTCATAAGCCATGAAACGCAGATCATTTGTAAAAGCAACCGCAGCGGCGGGTACCATTTTGCCAATTACATTGAACGGTATGGGCGTGAAGGCCTATGAAGACAATCCGTTGTTTAACGCCTTGGGTCGTAGAAGCGCGGATGGAAAAGTCCTTGTAATCATTAATTTATCAGGCGGAAACGACGGGTTAAACACCTTGATTCCGTTAGATCAATATAGCAATTTGAGCAAGGCAAGAAGTAATGTTTTGTTGCCAGACACCAAGGTGCTTTCGTTGAATGGTAAGTCGGGCGTGGGGCTGCACAGCAAACTTACGGGGCTTCAAAGTCTTTACAACAACGGTTTGGTGAGCGCAATTCAGGCGGTGGGTTACCCTAATCCGAGTTATTCGCATTTCCGTGCGACAGATATCTGGAATAGTGGTTCTGACAGCAATGAAAATTGGACAACAGGATGGATAGGAAGATATTTAGATAGTCGTTTTAAGGGTTATCCCACTGGATATCCTACCGCAGCAATGCCTGATCCTTTAGCGATTCAAATTGGTCAAATGGTATCGCTGGGATTCATGGGACCGACCGTGAGTATGGGTATGGCAATTTCCGACCCCAATTCTTTTTATAATTTGGCCAATGGCACAACGGATAAAACGCCCGACACTCCAGCAGGTCATGAATTGGCGTTTTTGCGGTTGATGGCACAACAAAGCAATCAATATGCAACGATTGTAAAAAATGCGGCAGTCAAGGGCACGAATAAATCTACCAAATACCCCGCTACAGCGGGAAGACAACCTCTTGCGGACCAATTAAAAATTGTGGCTAAACTGATTAGTGGTGGCTTAAAAACCCCAGTTTATATGGTCACTTTGGGTGGGTTTGATACGCATAGTCAACAGGTGGATACAACAGATCATACAACTGGAATGCATGCGAATTTGATGCAACAATTGGGTGATGCGATTGCGGCTTTCCAGGATGATTTAAAGTTGTTAGGTTTGGATAATCGGGTTGTAGGGATGACATATAGTGAGTTCGGAAGGCGTGTAATTAGCAATGCCAGTGATGGAACAGATCACGGCGCCGCCGCACCCATGTTTGTGTTTGGTAATGCCGTGCAAGGTGGAGTTATTGGTGCCAATCCTACCATTCCAGCTACGGCTACCGTGAACGACAATGTGCCCATGCAATATGATTTTAGGCAGATTTATGCATCTGTTTTGAAAGATTGGTTTGAGTTAAGTGATGCTGATGTAAAGTCGGCGATGGGTAATAAATCGTTTAATACATTGCCAATTTTCAAGAATAATACAGCTACGGTTGAGGACTATGTAGACCTTGTGAGCAGGATTTCTCTGAATAGAATTTATCCAAATCCGGCAACCGAAAATACAGATATTGAATATTTTACAGAGTCGGGCAATGTTAAATTAACGGTATATGATGCCATGGGTCAGCAAGTCGCTATTTTGAAAGAAGGATGGCACGGCCATGGGACGTACACAGTGAATTTTGATGTGAGGGGATTGCGCAAGGGCAATTATTATGTCCAGATGTCGCAAGGAGAAAAAAGACAAACCGAAGTACTCTTGGTTCAATAATTTTTCTGCGGGCTGTGATAGGACAAATATTTGTTTTATATTTGCAGTCCAAAAAAATTGCCCTATCGTCTAATTGGCAGGACAGCGGTTTTTGGTACCGTATGTCTAGGTTCGAGTCCTAGTAGGGCAACAAATTGTAGGTTTGATGATATCCGGTGCGTATAATCGCAGCCAGAGAGACAGTAAAATCGAAAGTTATGACATCACTAATACACCCCGTAAAAATTTTCGCAGGCAGTGCATCTGCCGGCCTCACGCAGGACATTTGTGAGTTCTATGGAACTACACCTGGCGACATGACCGTTTCTCGTTTTAGCGATGGGGAGTTTCAGCCCGTATTTAATGAAAGTGTTCGTGGCTGCGATGTGTTCCTTATTCAGAGCACGTACCCCAATTGTGATAATTTGATGGAGTTGTTAATGTCGATTGATGCGGCCAAACGTGCCAGTGCCAATTACATCACCGCGGTAATTCCTTATTATGGTTTTGCCCGTCAGGACCGTAAGGACAAGCCAAGGGTTTCTATTGCTTCTAAGTTGGTTGCGGATTTGTTGCAAACAGCGGGTGCAAATCGTGTGATGACAATGGAATTACATGCCCCGCAGATCCAAGGATTTTTCAATGTTCCGGTGGATCACTTGGAGAGTTCGATCATTTTTGCTCCTTACATTAAAACATTAGCCGACGAGAATATTGTGATTGCTGCTCCCGACGTGGGCGCATCGAACAGAATCAGAGAGGTTGCTAAAATCTTGAATTTGAATATGGTGATTTGCGACAAAGAACGTCGGAAAGCCAACGAAATTGCAAACATGACGGTGATTGGGGATGTAGAAGGAAAAGATGTTGTGTTGATTGACGATATCATTGATACGGGGGGGACTTTATGTAAGTCGTCTTCGATGTTGATGGACAAAGGTGCAAGATCGGTACGCGCGCTATGCTGTCACCCTGTATTGAGTGGAAAGGCTTACGAAAACATCGAAAATTCAGTACTAACGGAGTTGGTGGTTACGGATACAATTCCGTTGAAGCATCATTCGGATAAGATCAAGGTAGTTTCTGTGGCTCCTTTATTTGCTAGGGCGATACGCAATGTGCATGAGCACGGAAGTATCAGTTCATTGTTTAAGCAGGTGTTTGCGCATCAAACTAAGATTGAGTTGAAATAAGTAAAAAATTAAGAATAGTATAATATGAAAACCATTTTTCTAAAAGGCGAATTGCGCGACGAAGTAGGTACTCGCACAGCGAAAGTATTGCGTGCCGAAGGCAAAGTACCTTGTAACATGTATGGTTTGGCAGATGGCAATATGAACTTTGCTGTTTACCATGCCGATTTCAAAAATTTGGTATACACACCAAACGTATACAAAGTAAAAATTGAGTTGGGTGGCAAAAATTACGATGCCATTTTGCAAGATATTCAATTTCACCCTGTGTCTGACATGATCATTCACTGTGATTTTGTTGCTGTTGATGATACCAAGCCCGTTGTAATGGAAATTCCAGTGCGCGTGGTAGGTAATGCACCTGGTGTTCGTGCCGGTGGTAAGTTGGTAAAGAAGTTGAACCGTTTGCGTGTGCGTGGTTTGATTCAAGATTTGCCAGATTTCATCGATGTTAGCATTGATACTTTGGAAATCGGACAGTCTGCCAAGGTGAGTAACGTTGTAGTTTCTGGATTTGAGTTGTTGGATTCTCCAGCGAACGCAATCTTATCAATTAAGACAACTCGTGCATTGATGCAGGCTGCTGCAGATGCTGCGAAAAAATAATTTTATTGTTAATAACAAAAGGGCCCCCGAGCATTTGCTCGGGGGCCCTTTTTATGTAATTAGGTATTGAAATTACTTCGTAGCGGCTTCAAAGTGGGCATTTACGGCCGACCAATTGATCACATTCCAAAATGCGCCGATATAATCGGGCCTACGGTTTTGATAATGCAAATAGTAAGCATGCTCCCATACATCTAATCCTAAAATTGGTGTACCTTTTACTTCGGCAATATCCATCAATGGATTGTCTTGGTTTGGTGTAGATGTGATCGCCAGTTTATGATCGTGTACAATTAACCAAGCCCAACCGCTACCAAAACGGGTTGTTCCGGCGCTATTGAATTGCTCTTTCATCGCATCAAAAGAACCAAAGCTAGCTACGATGGCGTCCATTAAAGCACCTGTAGGCTGACCTCCGCCATTGGGTCCCATAATTCCCCAGAAGAAACTGTGATTCCAATGTCCGCCGCCGTTGTTGCGAATGGCAGGGCTATATTTAGAGATATTGTGAACCAAATCAACCAAAGAAACACCTTCAGCAGCATTGCCTTTTACGGCGTTGTTAAGGTTGTTTACATAGGCTTGATGGTGTTTACCGTGGTGGATTTCCATGGTTTTTTCGTCGATGTGTGGCTCCAAAGCATTGTGAGCGTAGGGCAAAGCAGGTAATTCGAACATGGGCTTATTTTTAGTTGTTTATGAAAACAAAGTTAGTTGAATCGTGATTGCTTTTCAACCGCATTATTGAATCGGATTTTACTATCGTACTTTTGAATCGATCAAATTAAAAAATCACGACGGATGTTGATTTACCCCATGTTATCTGTATTTCAATTACCAATGGTTTTAGCGATTTCCGCAAACGGGGGTTTTGGCGATGTGTTGTGGAGTGGAATTCAACAAATGCATCCGGCCGAATGGATTGCCGCAATTTTGTCGTTTTGGTGCGTGGTATTAGCTGCCAAGAATAGCATATGGAATTGGCCTGTTGCGATGGCTGGTTCGCTAATTTACGCTTGGGTTTTTCTGTTTAGTGGTCTTTATTCTGATGCAATTCTGAATGTGTTGTTTGTGGGTTTTCAATGTTACGGCTGGATGCAGTGGCAAAAAAATTCTATCATCGGAAATACGCTCAATCCCAGTGTGGGGCCGAGAAAATCTATTATTCGTGTGATGCTAATCGCGTTGTGTATTTATCCCGTTTGGGTCTACATCGTGCGTTCAGGATTGTTTGCAAATCTTATTTCCTCCCTTGTTTCGGGTGACATGTTCATAGGAATCAGCAGCGTTTTTGGTCACTCTCCTCTGTCGAATATTGCCCCGCCGAGGTTTGTCTATTTGGATGCGATGCTCCTGTTTTCAAGCTTATCGGCCTTGTATATGCAGGCGAAAAAGTGGATTCAAAACTGGATATTATGGATGATCGTTGATCTAATTTATGTTCCAGTATATTGGCTCAACCACAATTACATAACAGCAATTTTATACTTGATTTATATCCCCCTTGCCTTGAAAGGATGGCAAATGTGGCGGGACGAAATGAATAAAATTAGTCCTGAGGAACGTAATACAAACGACTAAAATTTTCTTCAGCCATCAGTTCGTTGGCGACTTCTAATACATCGGTAACGGTGACTTTTCTGATTGATTCGATGGCGTGTTCGATGGAGTTTGCTTTGCCTTTTCTAAGGACACTCTGGCCTAGGTGCATCATCAAGCCACTGCGATTTTCATTGGAAAGTATCAACTGACCGGCATATTGATTTTTTGCTCGTGACAGCTGTAAGGTTCCAAGTGATTGGGTACGCAGTTTTTTCAACTCCTTAAAAATCAACTCTACGGAACGCTCAATGTATTTGGGTTCGCTTCCTACGAAGCAATGGAATAAACCGGTTTCGGCAAAGGCGCTGTATCCGCTTTCTACATTATAGGTGTAGCCATATTTTTCGCGGATGGCGAGGTTCAATCGGCTGTTTAGTACCGGACCACCAAAAAAGTTATTTACCAGCAACAATTTCCAGCGATTTGGATGGTCGATTTCGTAGGCCAAACCACCTAAAATCGCATACGCTTGATTGAAGTCGGTCTTTTTGACCTCATGAAAAGTTTTGAGCGGTTCAAACGTACTGTTGGCAAGAATAATTCCTGGTGAGTTCAGTTCTTGCGCTTGGGGCAGGAATCTTTGTAAGGCTAAGAGCACCCTTTCAATGGATACGTTGCCAACCACGGCAAATACCATGTTTTCGAAGCGATAATGGGTGTTTACGAAGTGCTTAAGATCGGATTGTGTGATTTTATTTACCGATTCTTCCGTTCCTAAAATATTGTGAGCCAAAGGATGACCTTCAAAAATTCGCTCTTGAAATTCGTCGAAGATGTTCTCCTCGGGCGTATCGAGGTACATATTGATTTCATCTACGATTACTTTTTTTTCTTTTTCCAATTCCGCTTCTGGAAAGGTGGATCGGAAAACGACATCGCATAAAATATCTGTAAGTCGGGATAAATGTTTGGATTGTGTTGTCCCGTAAATTGTTGTTAACTCCTTGGTTGTGTATGCGTTTAACTCACCTCCTACCACTTCTAGGTGATTTAAGACGTGGATGGTCTTTCGGTGTGTTGTGCCCTTAAAGAGCATGTGTTCTAGGCAATGTGCGAGGCCAGGATTCTGACCATCGTTTTTGCTACCCGCCTGAATGGTGAAACCTGCATGAACCAACTGAGTCCCCTTCACGCGTTGGTGCACCACGCGCAAGCCATTTGGCAGAGTAATTAATTGGTAGTGTTCAGAACCCATCGATTGGCAAAAATACCTTCTGTTTGGCGTATTTTTGTACTATTCCATGTTAATCAACAATACTTCCGACTTAGTTCAAAATATCAAGGACAGAAAATACCATTCTGTTGTCATTACTACACACCATAAACCCGATGGCGATGCGATGGGTTCTAC
>CANIZU010000023.1 GCA_947472115.1 Flavobacteriales bacterium
AAGGAATGGAATATGTGTTTGAAAATGATGGACTCAAGCCAGGTATTTACATCATAACAATTTCAAACAACGGAGAAATTGGCAGTCAGAAATTGATTATTGAAAATTGAATTTCAATCAGGACATTAAATAAATACATGAAACGATTTTTAACAGGGTTGATTTTTTTAACAGGGGTATGTACCGCCCAGGGCCAAACCTTGGAAACAGGCGTGGCTATCAATGCCACCCACTTGTGGCAATCCTTTAATGTTTATCCCTCTGTTTCCAGAACAGAAGGATTGGGAATGTCCATTATGGCAAGGTACCAGAATCCGCATGCTTTTTTTCTTCTCAAGAACAATGAAGTTGGTTTGGAATATAACCGAGGCGGAATTTGGATGTCTGAACATACTGGTCCGTCTATGATCGGTGGAGATTATACGGGTTTTGCCTATCGCAGCGCCTCCATTACGTTGAATAATAATTTTGTCAATTTTGGTACAATAAGTAAGGGTTTTCAAGTATCCTTAGGTGTGCATTACAATTTTAAGATCATCTCAATTTCGGAGGGGGTTAATGTGATTTGTACATATCATTCCGATACCCTAGGCCATCATTGGGCCGACAGGGATTATTATTCGCTCGATGGAATAAACAATCAGTATTTACGTCGTTTTAACATGGGGCCAACTATGGGGATTGCTTTCCGACCGTTTGATGTGGGCAAATTGAAACTGCGATGCAGATACGACATAAACACCACCCTTGTCGGTGATTTAAAAGATGGGATGCTTTTTAATTGTATGATGCAGCGAATTACCTTGAGTTTGGTTTGGGCTGATTTGAAATCAAACAGAAATTCCGAAAAATCAAATTCCGAAAAGTAGAATTTACCTAATTAGTAAAAAAGGGATACTTACGCTTTCGTTCGGGTATTTTGTTTATTTCGTATTGTTGGCATAAATTTGACATACGAACTATAAGTCGCTATTTATTATGAAAAACAAAATTTCGTTATTATTGACAATGGTCATCGTGCTAACATCTTGCACCATGCAAAAGAGATATCATAATTCTGGATTTAATTTGGGATTGAATAATCACTTTACAAGAAGCAATAAGACCAGTGGTTTGCCCAATAAATCTGTCCATAAAGCGATTCAAAATCCAAACGCTCAATTATCAAAAGTAGAATCCAATAAGTCAACGTTAACTGAGGCAAATATTCCATTTCACGCTATTGATGTGCGTGATGTCCAGGAGAGCGATGTTTTACCTTTTGGTGTCGTTTCTACTCAAACCCAAATTTGCCTTAATCCAATAAATTCTCTAAGCCAGTTCAAACTTGCTAAAGCGGGGGTTAACCAATTTCCAGCGAAAAGTTTGAATACCAAAAGTGTTATCAATAGCCCCTCCTTGAAATCACTGAAAAAAAGCGCAGCGTCTGAAGGCGGCGGTTCTGGTTTGCGGGGCGTGGGGGTGTTTTTGCTGATCATTGGAATTATTGTATTACTCTTAGTTTCGATAATTGCTGGAATATTCTTGTCCGTTTTGGGTTTGTTATTAATGACTGCTGGAAAATCATCACCGGAGCCCGTGAATACTGCTGAAAATGTAGTTAAGGAAGAAAAGAAAGTTGAATACATCGAAGTGCTATACCTTAAAAATGGTAGTATCATAAGAGGTATGATTATCGAACAAATACCAAATGTGCAGGTTAAAATCCAGACGAGTGACGGCAGTGTTTTCGTATATACAATGGATCAGGTGTTAAAAATCACCAAGGAGCCAAAGTGATTTGTATGAAAACAAAATGAATTTATGTGTTAATTCGTTGACAATAAATAATCTAACTATGCTAAAAATAAAACATATTATTCTTGTTGCACTGTATTTATTGGGTCATCCATTAGTTTTTGGACAGTGCCAGCAGTATAACTTGAACATCAGTTACGACAAGCAGCTCATGCATGTAACACCTGAATTGTCGCATAACGGAGCCTTTACCTACAAAGGCATTTGGTACACTGATTCCATTGCCGTAGATCAGAAAAAGTATACACGCAATACATCGCCCGATTACAAGTGTTTGATCATCAAATACAACAATTCTGGAGATGTCGTTGCACAAATTGATTTGATTTTACCCTTTCCGTTTACCAACCCAAACCTTCGCATAGATCCTTCCACCGGTGGCTTAGTGTATGTCCTGACAGCCTTCAACAAAGTATGCAAAATAAGCAATACGCTGAGCGTGGATGCCACAAATAAGTCGGTGACGGGTATCGTGCGCATCGACTCAAATCTTAGTAACTTACAATTTGTTAAAATCAGCGAAACAACCAACAAGCAAAGACTTTGGGAAGGAGAAAACGATATTTATTGCACGAAGACAGGCGCAACGATGTTGATGATAGTCAATAAGACCGTTTACTTGAACAACGGCGATTCAATCAAACCGAGCAGCGTAGTTGATATTTACTCTTTGCAGTTAGACAACAAATTTAATGTCATGAAGACGAATCTACTTGCCCAAAAGAGCTCTTTCGTCAGAACTTATGGCATGTTAAACACGCCTCACGGATTTTACTATTTTATCAAATATTCTGCGAATATCACTGTTCCAAGCACCAAGCAAACGTATTCCAATGCCCTGAGGAAAATCTTGCCGAACGCTGGGTATGATGGCGATGACTTTCTCATCATCAAAGAGGTAAACAATCGCATTGAATCCAGTTACACCATAGGATGTCCTAGCACAGTTGAGCCAATAGGAATGAAAAACCGTTTATTCTATGCCAACGAGCGCTTCTACTTCCCACACAATAACGCTGGACAAAGTATGTACGATAACAAAATGCGCCAATTTTTGACTTCAACGCCAGATAGAAATGCGCTGGCCATTTTCGATACCTCATTCAACCTAACCAACTTGAAAGCTTTCGATGACAAATCAGAATACACGAATGTACGTACTGGATTTTTTGCTTCTTCACCCAACGAATTCACCCTCACAGCCAGTACCGATAGTGCTTTCATATTCAATGGATCTACTTACACACCGCAGAAAAAGGCCAATCCAACATTCATGAATGTCATCTATTCTGTAAAAGGGGATTCGATTTATTACAGGTGGCAACAACACACGGAGAATTACATGTGTTATTTCTCTGACTTGAGCGGACAATCGGCCACGTTCAATCTTTATCCTTATCCCGGTAAAGTTGTCACTTCCGTCAACAATATGACATTGAAAAAGCCCTTGTACAAAGAGCATTTCTGGATTGCAAAAATCTGTTTACCTGATTTAAGGAACCAGGATATCGAAACCACTCTTCCTAGTTGCTATCCCAATCCGTTGGCTCACGGGGTGTTGCATGTTGATGCGACACAACCCATCCAATCAATTGTTGTAATGACGATGCAAGGTCAAGTAGTATACGAGCAATCGCCCAATGCCGCAAAAACTGTTTTGAACCTAGAAAACCTTCCCGCCGGCAATTATTTGGTAAGAGCACAGCTTGCAAATAGCATCAGCACCCAGAAAATTATTGTTTTGAAGTAATTCACTGACGTAGTAAATCGTCAAACATATACGTGGAAAAAACGCTGAAATTGACCCCCTTTCGTCGGAGTAAATTGACCCCCTCCGTCGGAACCACTCATCTCTAAAAATCCCCAATGTTACCATTGTTTAACGCCTAAGTCAGCATCATTAATTTGCCTCTAAATAGGGGGCAATTTCAGTCCGACGAAGAGGGATCAATTTGTCCGATTATTCCACATACTGCAGTCAAAGAGTTATTTTTGAAATACGCTTTGGTTTTGATATAGTTAATGGGAGATAGGGCAATCGTCCTATCTTCAAAAAGGCGGTTCATGATTTTTTTTGGACAGCTGTGATACCAGTTTTGTTTAACACTTCTCCTAATGAACTTGACGACGTACAGTTAAATTGTTGTGGTAATATTTAAATTTACTAATTAAAATCTTTTACAAGTATCTTCGTTAAAGCAAGTATAGAATTAATTATGAAAATAAGTAAAATATTTTTCGTGCTGCTGAGCTTTTTTGCACTAATCACAAAAATCAGCGCACAACAAGATAAACCATACACATGTCACGAGTGGGGTACATTTACGTCATTGTTTAGCAGCAATGGTCAGCAACTGGATGGATTATATTTAGAAGAAGAACCATTGCCAAGCTTTTGTTATAATTTGGATAGGAATTTTTTAGCAACCTTTAGTTCTAAGGGGGTAAATAAAACCAAATTATACTCTAATTTCAATGAATATGGCAATGCCTTTATCAAAATGGAAACACCTGTATTGTATTTTTATAGTCAATATGAAATTCAGAAAATAAAGGTAAATATTGACTTCAATAAAGGTACAATTTCTCAATTTTACCCACAACGTTTTGGTGGAGAATCTGAATACGTTTGGCAAACATCAACTAAAAGCATTCCAACTGAGTATAATTTATTATATAATCAAGGGAGTATTTTTTGGCAGTTTAATGTTTTGAACCCAACAACGGATAATAATGAAATAACTTACCTAAAGGCAGAAAATAGCAAAATTTGGCTCGCTCCACGAGAAACAAAATCGAACCTCTTGGAAGTATATACAGAAGATTCAAACTTAAATGTTAAGCGCGAGGTAGAAAAGTATTTATTTTATAGAGGGGTAGGGTCTTTTGGTAATCCAATAATTCCAAAATTTGATACTTCAGGTCAATTAAGTATTTACTTGAATTCAAACCTGATGAATGTCCCATATTATATGGTTTTTGAACGAACTCCAGAAGGAAAAAATCGCGTTTGGAGCGAAGGAAGTTTACATAATAATGAGGTTCAAAAAATAAAACCTACAAAAGAAATTTTAAGTGATTTTCAATGGAATAATAAAAAGAACAGATTTATTACTGAATTAGTAAAATCAGGATTGTTTGAGGATGAAGCACGTGCCATGCTAAAAACTTGGGATGCTAGTTATTTTAATACTCCAGGTATCAAGATTTTTTGGATTGTGCCTAGGTGCTTTACTGATATTATTTTACCAATTACTTTGTCTCCTAAGCCACAAAGTTTGGAAAGAGTGATGGTTGGACGAACTGAAATTTTGGACCCAAGGATTGATAAAGCGATTTTATTTGATAGCGTTGATGCAATTAAAGCAGGACTTGTTCCGGCGCATTATGAAAAGGCAATCAAATATCGGAAAACTAGATTAACCAAAGAAATTGGCAGCGATAAATTGTTGAATTTGAGAGATTCAATGAATATTCAATTGGAAATCGAAGTCACTCCAAATCCATGCCCTGGATACCTTTTTATAACAAGCTCAGATATTTTAAAATCTGATTTGAATTGGGAATGCTTTAATATAAAAGGCCAAATTGTCAACTCAGGTAAAATTTCAAAAGAGAATGAAAGTAGATATTGTGAAATTGACTTAAATCAGCTTTCGGAAGGATACTACTACATTAAACTTCACAGTGATGAAGTCAATCTCACGAAAAAATTGATCATTGCAAAATAATTGAACTCGATTTTGAAGCTCTCAACTTGAATGCCTAATTCTAGTTGGCGGGGTCAACAAATTCACCTATTGTTCAGAATGTGTTAAAGGAGCAAATTACAGACAAAGTTATTTCCAAAAAACTAAATGACTTCAGTTGCAATTGGTGCTGCCTTATATGCCTCTACTAAAGAAATAGGGGTTATTGCACCACCACCAACTGTCGTATAAATCGGGGGTCAATTTTAGTCCGACGAAGAGGGATCAATTTGTCCGATTATTCCAATTATCCTAGTGATGGAAAATAACAACAAGATCCCCAATGAGAAATAGGTATACCTTGTTTTTTTAAAAGCGTCTATGCGTTTGTTATTTTATTCTCGCTCTGATGGATTTTAATATTTTATGTTGTATGCAATCGTATTCATAGCCGTATATTGTAACATCCCTATTTGTATTTAATACACTGTCTATAACAAAGTTGTCTGGAATGAAGTCGACGTTTGTTATTTGATAGCCTTTTTCTGTGTCTAGAATAATAGCTTTATGGGGAAGCCAACAATGTCCGTTTGCTAATGGTGGAGCAAAATCATATAAAATTATTGCGTCGTCTTTTCTATTATTGTTTAATTCTGTTTTAATTATTTCAATAAATGAAATACGTGGTTTAATTGCCTCTGTTTCTGTCAATTTATCTATATCTGGCAAGTTGTCAGAGTTGTAATATCCTTTATTTCCGAAGTAAGTGTATAACGTTTTCTTTGCTAAACTATCGGTTAGATTTTCACCGTTGAAATTAGATTTTACGATTTCACAGAGATGAATAGTCGTGTCTATCGTATGAATATTATCTGCTTCTACTAAATCATGAATATCCCTTGTTTTTATTTGTTTATTTGCCGTGTTCATGTGACACGAAACTAAAAGAACAATAATAAACAGGGCCAATTTCATAAGTTGCCATTTAAATGCTTGACCCAAAGGATTGCTTGTCATTTCTTTCTAAACCATTTACATACATTGTAGACAATGTATGTAAATAAAACAGGTGCAAAAATGATCCATATTAGTAAGGTCCAATTGATTGATGTGAGTTCCATGGGTTTGTTTCATTACTTGTTTTTTCTGTTCAATTGTATTCGCGATCGTTCAAGTTGCTCAAATTTATTGTTTTGACCGTTTGGGTTATTTTTTCTGATTGGCCAGCTTGATTTTCAACAACAGTGCTTGGGTTTCAGCGGTGTTCGCGCCTGCGTCTTTGCCCAGTTTGATGGCTGTGTTGGCATCGATTTGTGCCTCACTCAATCGACCCAGTTTGTACAAAAGGTTTGCCCGGGTATCGTAATAGCCCCATTCAGGTTTTTTATTGATGCTCATCGTGGAATATTCAACGGCTTTTGTCAAAATGGCCGTTTCGTTGCAAGATTGAAAGAGTTCCCAAGCGGTGCTATTTAAGCCTACTGGGCTGCTATTCTTTGCAATTTCATCGAACGTAGCCGCATAGTTGCCCCACTCGCCGCGTTTCTTGTACCATTCCATGTACCGATTGGGTTTGTCCCATTCTGGATGATCAGACCGTTTCAACAATTCACCCATCGCCCATAGAAATTGTGTTTCGTTCAAGGAATTGATGGCTTTGCTCACTTGATTGCCGAGGACTTTGTATGCGGTATTCCTCGACCAGTCTTTTCCAAATAAAGAATCGTACATCGCTTCGTTTTGAATCCATCGTTGAACGAGTTCATTGTCGCAATGGTATGAGGCCACGCTGTATAGGGCGAACTGCTGGAATGGGTCGGTGGTGGCTTTAAATCGCTGCACAAAGCCTTGAGGCGTGGTGTCTTCGAGAATTGAATAATTTCGATTGAAAATGAATCCGCGAAACCATGATGGGATATTATTGGCATTGAGGGAAGGAACGCCTGGGCGAGAATATTTGCCAATGTTGGCTGTAGATTCCTTGAGGGTTTGCATGGAGTCTAAGTAGTGCATCCAATAGGATTTTTCTGAGTATCCAGAATAACTACCTATAAAATTCCCGTCGCCATTGAAAATCAAAAAAGTGGGGAAGCCGTTCACGCCATAGTGGAATCGTAACAATTTCCCGATGGAGTCTTTTTCCATTTCCAGCGAATAGCTATTGAGGAATCCATTCATTTTTCGCTGTACTTGAGTGTCTGAAAAGTTATTTTGGTCCATCACTTTACACCATCCACACCAATCGGTATAGCAATCGATCATCACCCATTTGTTTTGTTGTTTGGCTTGAGACAATGCGGTTTCCCATTGCGTAACTTTTCCAAAAGCAGGGGAGGGGAATTTTGGTTCCTTTTTGGACGATGCTTGTGCTGCTGCGGACAATGTGGTAATCAATGCGATCAAGGCGCAGCAAAAGTTTTTGATGGTTTTCCAAAAAACTTTGAAGGAAGGCGTGTTTGTCATTTCTTTTTGAACCATTTGTATACTCTGTAGATAATGTAAATCAATAAAATTGGTACGGAAATGGTCCAAATTAACAAGGTCCAGCTGATTGAGGTGCTTTCCATGGGTTTGTGTTATTACTAGTTTTATTAATTTACGAAATAGAGGGATTAGGCTATGCTATTTTAGGAAGAAATTTAAAAATACCTCTTCTTCTGATTGAAGTTGATATAAAGCTTTTAAAGAATTGACCATTTCCTCATCTGTTCTGCAGTGCCTCACGAAATTGCGGTAAGTATCCAAGTTGAAATCGGATTTTACTCGTTCCAAAATCATTGCGGCCATTACGTAGTTTGCGCGTAATGCGTTGAACTGCGGCTCTGTCCGCCACAACATCATCGCCGAGGAGAAAGTACTAGCCCCTTTGTTTTTTAACATTGTCAAAACCACATCTTTGTTTTCATCGTAGGGTGTCGCGCCAATTCCTCCGTAGTAACTAGCTAAACCTTCACCAATAAACTGGTTGCAAGGAAAAGTAATTGCAAAGTGCAATACCTCATGCACATGAATTGGTTTTGGGATGCCCGATAAAATCACTCGGTTAAAAGGGTCGCCCATACCACCATGCAATGCGCCTGGATTGAAAAAATTCAGGTACTCTAGTCCTCCAACATAGGCATATGCATCTTTTAATGTTGCGCTAGAATAGACGATCAATGGTTTTGACTTGAATGAGTCTATATCGATTCCAAGTTCTTTCATGGTAGAAATTACTTGGTTATATGCCTTTGCGAGTTCCTTTTTAGGGATTTGTGTTGATGTGTATACAGTGAGGTTCTGGTAGGTGTTTGGAATCAACTTGAAAACATTTAAAGATTCAAATCGCATGAGTTTTTTCTCTTGGCGATGATAAAGCGCAGCCAATTGCATCCATCCCATATCCAATTGATACATGTTTACTGAATCACCGTATGCTTGCTTGTGGATTAGTTTGAAACCAAAAACATCGCTGAAGGGCATGTCGATGCCTGAAATGAAATTCAATAGGGTGATGGGGTTGGTTTTCGATATGCCTCGTAAATGGTCAGCAAAAAGGCTCGATACATCACTCTTGCCATATCCATGCATGCAGTCATACCACAATGAATCAAATCGTTGCAAATCTTGGGTGATGGACGAAGAATCTGCCACTTGAATGATTTTTAATCCAAAATTCTGCGCGCGGCCCTGGGTTGCTGCGGAAAATAAAAACAACAGGGCAGCGATTAGTTTGGGTATGTGATTGAGTTTTGATTTCACGGATTTTGGCATTAAGGCCTTTCGCTGTCGGAATAAAACGGGCGTCTAGTGTAGAGGCGAATTTAAGGTGCGCCTATAAAGTTTTTTTACAGATCACTAGAATCCCCATTTTGCGGTACAGCCAATCGTTAATCCTTGTGATCTTTCTAATGAGTAATGAGACAAATAAGCAAAACCCCTGTAATATGACACAGAATTACCTAGTGTGAAATCTCCCTTTTTGAACCAATTGTAGTCAATGCCTACATTCATGCCGATGTCTAATGCGTTCTTCTCATTATCGTGCTGTATTTTAAATATTGATGACGAGGTTGACTCCGAGTTGTAGTAATTGAATCCCAGATATCCACCCGCATTCAAGGAGAGTTTCTTCGATTGAAATGGCTTTACTTTAATTTGTACCGGTGTTTGAATTGTCCAATAATTCCATTG
This sequence comes from Flavobacteriales bacterium, assembly GCA_947472115.1. Classification (GTDB taxonomy): domain Bacteria; phylum Bacteroidota; class Bacteroidia; order NS11-12g; family UBA955; genus UBA955. The sequence goes on from CANIZU010000023.1 coordinate 9,660, forward strand.
TTGAGCAATGTTTGTATTCCATTTTCCAACGGCGGCATCAAATTCGTTGATATGTCTTTTATATCCATAGTTTGTGTTTCGTAAGCCCAACGAAACTGAAAAAGTTGGATTTAATTCTCTGTCTATTGTAATTGCCTCATAATGGGATGTCGTAATTTCCCTATTTCCACCCCCTCCATAATAAGAATAACGAAAATAATTCACGCCAGCATCGATTTGAAGGGTGTATTTTTTTGATGGATTGATTGCCAATGGGGCAGGAGTTTGTCCAAATAAATTCAGAGTACTGAATAAAAACAAGATGCTTGCGAACTTTTTCATGTGATGCGCTAATGTTTTGATTGAAAGTGGTTTGTTCATTCTACGTTTTTAGTCTTTGAATAACGATGGCTTACCTTGAATATTGTTTAATGCGGTTATTCATCGTCCAAACTAAATAGCTCATTCACAGAACATTTCAGAATTTTCGATAGTTTTAAGCCCAATTCTAGGGAAGGATAATACTTATTATTTTCGATGGCGTTGATAGTTTGCCGGGAAACGCCTACCAATTTGGCTAGGTCGTCTTGCGAGATTTTGTTGGTCGCGCGGTTAACTCGGATGTTGTTTTTCATTAACGTCGATGACGGATGATAGAAATTCTAAACCAAACGACAAAGGTAACTAACACACTATACATCGAAATTAAAATTACTTGCCAATATGCGAAACCATATACGAAAACTGATATCAATGTCAGCAGGCTGTAATTTATGACCAATGACCATTTGAGTGCTTGGAATCGCAGGAAATTGGCATATTCGTCTTCATCTGATTCAGCAGAGAATCCATGCATCAAACCCGAAAAAGAAAGCAGGAAACCGAGGATTTCGTCCATCCAATTGTTTTTTATCCATGTCTGATTTTGCCCCACCAAAGGGTCATCAAGTTTAAATAAATTGGGAATTGATACTTCTAAAATAACGGTATCCAAAGTAATTGTGGATGTCATCAATAGGATGCCAATGATGGTAGAGCCGTAAAAGACGATGCCAGAGGGGATTAGCCAACGAGTTGATAAGAGATGGTTGTTCATGGTTTTGAGTAATTAGACAACGAATGTAAAATGTATTTGACTAAATGTAAAATAAATTTTACAAAATGGATCAAGAATCCTTCAAGAGCATACTGATTTTTAGGCAAGCTCCCCCTTTGTTTGGTTGAAATTGAGCAAGTGAATCGTTTTTTTATAGGTCCCAGGTTTCGAATCCAAATGGGTCTTGTGTGATTCTTATAATTTTGGAAGACCAATTTGATCTGCTATGGAGTAAGGAGTTTTATTTGCCATAGCTATAAAAAAGAATGACCCGTTAGCAGATCTTACGGTATGCTAACGGGTACTGTTACTGCAAATCTACAACAATTTTTGAATTCTCTCCGAATTTACAATGACTTTCATCTCATTGGAAAAAACGCTGCAGTTGAACCTCGTTCGTCGCTTTAATTCGTCCCCACTTCGTCGGGGTAATTTGACCCCATCAAAACATTCAATTTAGGCCATGTTTAACTCAGAAGTTAACACATTTAACTGCCTCATAAATAGGGGGTCAATTTGAGTCCGACGGAGAGGGGCCAATTTGTCCGATTATTCCAACTTAAAAGAAGCAATTGCAAAAACCTTTTTGCTCGTTTCTTCTGCATAGGCAACAGGATTAACCTAAAGGTTGTCAATGTGATGAATTTTCATCACATGAAATTACTACTGAAATTTAGACAAATTGCCACCTCAACAGTCCTTTTGCTGCTGGCCCAATTTGCAACGCCTTTAAGTGCGTCCAATTATACCTACGGTAGCGAAGTTTGGGCTACCCACATTACCAAAAATAAATACGAAATCAGTTTTAGAGCGTACCGCATTTGCGGGGCCTTGACATCAGCGCCTTCATCGGTATATATCACCGCTTACGGCGGAAAAAGTGCGGCCTGTGGCACAGTTTCATTGACAGCCTCCTTGGTATCGAGTGCCCTTATCGGACCCAAATGTTCTACGGCAATTGACTGCAACAAAAGCTATCTTTTTAAAGAATATATTTATAAGTGCACTGTGAATCTCGACAGTTCTATTTTCAAAAGTATTCTATCGGGAAGCACTTGTAAAAATATCACCTTTGCAGTTTATGGCTACTTGATTCCAACGGTAATGCCCTGTTTTAATTGGGACGCATGGACATCAACTACGCTATACTTAGAAAATTTGGCTAACTGTTCAAAGACGACAAATACCCCTCCCGCTAGAATGTTTGATCCGTTGAGGATTGTCCAACTCGATAGATCCACCATCTTTAATCAGGGGCTTTCAGATACAACGGACAGAGATGTGTTGCGATACGAACTCTCTCCCTCTAGCTATGATATACCCTACAAAAACAAAATTTGCGTAAATACCCCAACCAGTGACCTCAGTCATCCCTTTACTCCAACTTGCGCAGGGACAACACTCTGTAGCTCCAATGTCAAAACCAATCCTGTGCGTGGTACCTATTTCGATACAACCGATGGTGTTTTCATTTTTTCACCTAGTGTTGATGGTGAAGTTGGAATAGCCTGTGTGAAGGTTAAAGAATATCGCATCGATAAAAATGGCAAATACACTCTGATTGCAGAACACCAAAGAGAAATTGCCGCGGTGGTTGTAGATCCCAATGGAAAAAACGAATCCCCCAAGGCGCTACTCACTCAAAAAACAGTACTCAAAGTTTGTGTGGGTTCAACCATCAAACAGAAATTTGTGGAATTCGAAGATGTCTTAGCCACCTCACAGATCGTAGCAGACAGTCTTCAGGTGATCGTTCCGCCTACTTACCGTGGTGCAAGCATCAAAGTATATAGTTCTGCGAAAAACAAGCGCAGTTTGGAGTTCAATTGGACGCCCTCCCTCGCCGATACTTTTGCTGAAGGCTATGTATTCCCAATTAAAGTGGTCGATTTGCACTGCGACGAACCCTTATCAACCACCTACAACTTAGTGGTGAAGGTGTACGCAAATTCCTCAGGGTTACCCAAAATTGCCTATAAAGGATGCAATAAACTCACATTTAACATCGATAAATTTAACGGGGGAAGCGCTCCCAAAGTAAGTTGGCAAGTGCTGGATTCTGCCGGGAAAACGGTGGGTACATCGAATCGAATGAGCGATAGCCTCCGGTTGAATGGATCTGGCAAATACAAAATCCTAGCGCTTTTTTCCAATGAAGGCGGCTGTTTTAAATATTGGGATACTTCCTTTAACATCATAGACACTGTCATTGATTTCTCATTAGGCAATAAAAAACCGTTTGCCGACACCCTCAATTGTCCGAACGGCCAAATCCAATTGGAGCCCAAAAATATAATTGCCCGAAAAGGTGCGTTGACCTATCAGTGGTATGGTATGGATGTCTCTATCGCCGTATTGACGGTGAATCCTCGCCTTGTGAACTTGTCTACCCTGAATAAAATTGGCAACAACAAAGGCATTACCATCAAAACCCAAAAGGACACGTCGGTTGTTTTGGTCATTACCGACGCCAAAGGCTGTAGCGAGGCCCAACAGATGAATATTGAGCAAGTGATCAGCGACCCCATTCATTGGAAAAAATCACCCATGTCGCCATTTTGTGCCTCTGATGCGCCGCTCAAATTGATTGATCCCACAAGTAAGGACATGTTCAATGGCGGACCCAAAACAAACGTTTATTGTTTGAATGGGAAGTATGTAGATAGACTTGGGCCGAACTACTACAAATTGCGTGCTCCTGCTGCTATAAAAGGGCTGGATCAAATTACACTTTCTCTGGTTGCTGTTTACGACACCCTTGGCTGTGTGAGTTACGATACCAATTCCATTGATGTGATTTACCGTCCGCAATTTGATTTGGCCACCACCAAAAATATTTGCAGTGGTGATTCGGCTTTCTACCCCGAAGATGCATTGGAAAAGCCTGCCAAAAACGCGCTGCCCTATGAATGGAAAATTATCGGTATGCCTGCTAAGTCCATCGCTCAACTAATGACCCTCACGGTGGATGGTAGAAAGGGGACATATTTGGTCACGCATTTGGATTCTATTGCCGTGGGTAGTTATAAATTACAAGCTTGTGCGGTGGATTCCACGCTCGGCTGTCGGGCCTGCGATACCACCACCATCATCGCCAAACCACAAACCAAATTTACCTATTCGGGAGATACCTTGTTTTGTCCGAACGATGCGCCTTTCAGCTTCCGAGGCAAATTGAAAATTTCTTCTGGCGAATCCAGCGACACAACTTACAGTGTGGGTCTCTATTCTTTTAATGGGAACACCAATCCATCGGCGAATATTCAGAAAATCTTTGATAAAAACAGCAGTGTGTTTACGCCTCGTATGGCGGTTGGTAAAGTTGCCATTCGTGTTGAATCGTCAAAGTATTGTTATGCCGATGGCAATGTCGTCCTGCGGATTCAAGATACTATACCCATTAGTTATTATGTAAGTCCCGACACGGTGTTAAGGTTGCCAATGACATCATTTACGTTCACGGCCAACACGAATTCCTCACGCGTGTGGTGGTATTTTGGCACCGGCAACAAAGCAGATACATCGCTCTTAAATCCTATTACATGGTTGTTCGATAACAAAGTCGCCGATTACAAGGTTTCTGCGCGAAGCCTTCATAAGAATGGTTGCTATGGAGAGTTCACTAAGAAGATATCGGTGTGGGATGTTTCAGGGGTCACTCAATTCAACGAGGAAGCAAAAATTACATCATCCTTGAAACTCGTCTCTAGCGCTTGGCAGTTCGATGCGTTGGAAGTGTACGACATTCAAGGCAAATTGATCTACCAATCGAAGGAAAATACCGGTGTTCCTGCGTTAAAAATTGCTAAAGGCATTTACACTTACAAAATCATAGCTCACACATCCCAAGAAAGTATTGTGAAAACTGGGAAATGGTGTAACGTTGGGGAGTAAATTGACTGGATTTTTTTGGTAATGTGATGATAGATTGCCAATTCGATAACAATGCTTAACAACCGCCTTTGCGCTTTGTGCGTTGAAAAATTACTTTGCCATTTTTTTCGATGTAATCACCTGCTATGATTGGGTATGCATATTTGGGGGCATGCGAAACATGATGACTTTTTATCGTGATTTTGTCGTTTACCTTTAGTTTGTGCAATGGCTCAAATCCATTCTGGTCGCTGATGGCATTATTGCCTGAATTTTCTGGGCCGAAAGCTAAAATAAAATCTTCACCTTGTATTTTAACCATTAATCCGAATCCCAACCTTGAGCCTGGCGGTAGTGATAGAGAATAAACAATGCCATCCATTTTCGTGGTTTCCGCAATGTTCTTCTGAATTTTGGCTTCGCTGGCATGTACTTTCTTACCAGCGGCAGAAGCTTTCCATTTGTTATAGTTGATTCCTTCCGGGGTCGACTTCCAATGCGATAAGATAGCTTTTTGCTCAATTTTTGTGAGTTTCTTTGGACTTGAATTGTTCGCCGTTTTATTTTGATTTTTGCCAGTGCCAATAAATGGGTTGCCTAAGTCTTTTTCCCTAATCATAAAGCCTACGATTAGAAGAAGCATTGCAAGAAAGATTGTCCAACCCAATACTTTAGGGATTTCATCAAAAATATTGTAATTAGACCTTTTCATACTTTACTCAATTCAAAGAAAATAAGGTAATTGCTGTGGCTATGAATTTGGCGAAACGATGGATACTGGGCTGATACATTATTTAACAAATTTAACTTTTTTTAATTCCAAAATAATCAGCATGATAGTGGCGGCAATGATTGCTGTTAAAAAGTGTGAATAGCCTGGGAATTCGAAATGAAAACTATCTAATAAAAATGGAACGCGCAGCGATGTTACAAGCATAACAATTGCAGCAGCGGTAATTAATATGACAGTTTTGTTTTTGGATTTGAAGACGGAAAGGACATTTCTGGTTTTTGACAATGAAGAGAAAATCAAGAATACATTTCCAATAATTAATGATGAAAATGCAATGGCTCTGACTTCACCATCAGTATGGCCTTCGCGGATCGAAATAAAGTAGACTGCCAAAACAACCGCAAGTAGTAAAACCCCATCAAATAAGCTAAATAGAATATTCTTCCATCCAAAAAAATGGATATTGGCATCTCGAGGCGGTCTATTCATTATTCCAACTTCTTCTTGTTCAGATTCAAACGCGATGGAGCAAATTGGGTCAATAATGAGCTCGAGGAAAACTATTTGTAGTGGCAGCAAAAGAATGGGTAGGGAGCTAAAAAGTGCGGGTAACATGACCATCCCGATGATGGGGATGTGAATGGCGATTACATACGACATCGCTTTTTGAAGATTGTCAAAAATTCGTCTTCCCATGTGGATTGCTGACACAATAGAGGAAAAATCGTCGTTCAACAGAACCATAGATGATGCTTCTCGCGCTACATCCGTTCCTTTCATTCCCATGGCAATGCCAATATCTGCTGCTTTTAATGCAGGGGCATCGTTTACGCCATCGCCTGTCAT
>CANIZU010000024.1 GCA_947472115.1 Flavobacteriales bacterium
ATCTAGGGATTGAACACGCCAAGGCCGCCAAAGAATTACACGCCTTAAGCGAACTCCAAAGTGCCAAATTGGAACTGGAGTACGAAGACGATTAACAGGTATTAATCGCGACTTTGCAATTTTGCCAACAAGCGCAAAATCTCAAAATACAACCAAACCAAGGTCATCAACAACGCAACACCCGCAAACCACTCCATGTATTTTGGAGCACCCGCAGCCGATTGCTTTTCGATGAAATCAAAATCCATGATCAAATTGAAAGCGGCAATACCCGCAATCAAGGCAGAGATACCAATAGATAAAGGACTGCTTCCGTAGTAGAAACTCTCCACACCAAACATTCCCATTATCATTGTAATTAGGTAGAACAAGCCGACACCCATGGTGGCGAACATGATTACTTTGGTAAACATCGGCGTTGCACGCAACAAACCAGACCGGTAAGCCAACAACATTCCTGCGAAAATCAACAAGGTGATACCAATTGCGTTCATTACGATGCCATCGTACATTGTGTTAAATACCAAAGAAACAGCACCCAAGAACAACCCTTCCGCTGCTGCATAAACAGGAGCCAAATAAGGAGCCCAAGCCTGCTTGAACATCATCACTAAGCTAGCAATAAAGCCGACAATCAAACCGCCCCACATGTAACCGGATAAACCGTTGTTGAACGCATACGACAAACCTTCTGCGCCTTCACCGCCTTGAACATCAAACTTTAGCCACAAAATGGCTGCTGGAATGATCATCATCAAGAACAAGGTAATGGTTTTGTTTACCGTACCGCTCACTGTCATTTCGCCGTCGTATGAAGCCACGCGTGACCCATCGAATGCTTTGTCTGATAAAAATGGACTACTCATAGTTATTATTTTTTTCGTTTTTTTCTTAGTACTAAATTACTTCAATTATATATCAATTCTGTTGATTTCGTTTCGTTTTCACGAGGAAATTTATACACTTCATCGATTCGATTTTTTGGTTTTTCGCTCAATCACCAACCCGCTAAGCACCTATTTGATTGATTAAAACCCATTAACGAATCAAATGCAATGTCCCTACGTTGCTATATTCTTTATTCTTGAAATCCGAATATTGCAAGCGATACACGTAAACCCCTTCCATGGCAGTTTTCCCACCCACTGTTCCATCCCAGCCTTCGGTGGTGCTATTGGTTTCGAAAATTTTCTCACCCCAACGATCATAAATGGCCATCATGTAGGTCTTTAATCCCCCTGTATAGGGCAAAAAGACTTCATTTCTACCATTGTTATTGGGTGTAAAGGCATCGGGAATAAAGACAACGGGCTCAAAATTAATGACGATATCATTGCTCCAACTCACCCGATTCCCACCCTGTTCATAGGCTTTGATTCGGAAAATCTGCTGATAATTGTCTTGTCCGTTATTGAAATTATCCGTCGTTGGTGTCGTATAGTTTTGATACAACTGAAACCCACTGCTTCCTGGCAATGAGCGATATAATTCATATCGAGCGATACCACCTGGGAAACCCAAATACCCCGAGAAGGTAATGTTCATGGTAAAGGGTCCAGTTTTTACCCCATTGAGCAAAACGGAGGTATGTGGCGCGCTGTACAAGGTTTGTCCGCAAAGGTTTTTTGTTGCGATGCGATACTCATACGCCGAAGCATCCGGAGCGATGGTATTATCGGAATAGAAAGTATCATTGGTTGCAGCGCTTCCCACTTTTGTGAAGGTGGCGCCGCCCGCAGGGCGGCGCTCAATATCCAAATTACCCACGTTCCGTGGGCCATTCAATAACTCAAATCGCAAATTCATCGTCCCGTCAGAACTTGGCGGAGGAGCAATACTCACCCATCGCAAATCCAAACTGCTATTGTCAACAAAAACCTCCAAACGCAAGGTATCCCCCGCACAACCCTTATCACTCCGCTCAATGACTTGAACAAACCCCGGCTGTGCACCCAATGTCCAATCAATGTTCACACTACTCGATGTCGTAGATGGCGCAGAAACAAAGCTACCACCACTCACCGACCAAGCAAAAGTGCTATTGGGCAGCCCCGTAATTCCATAACTGTAACCCGTAATATTAGGAACGCAAACCGCCGCAGAACCCGAAATCAACTGCGTTTTTGGCTTGGGATTGATGGTAATGATCGACGTAACCCATGGGCCCGGACATCCAGTACTCGAAATCGCACGGATTTTCGCTGCAAAAGTGCCAAATGTATCCAAACTCAATGTCAACAACCACTGAGAAGAATCCGAAGAAACAGCAGGTGTAACCTTCAAACCAGAAAAATCGTATTCATATTTTTTAACACCCGCATTGTTGCCCGTCCAATAGCCCAATGGCGTTTTGGTCTGACAATAAATGACATCATTCAGAGGCGCCAATTTAGGCGCGCCATTCAGCACCACAGGCAATTTACTCAGCGGCGATAGGCATGGCAATTTACTCACCGAGTCGTATGCCGCAGAAATTACGCCAACCCATGCAGCACCCGCCACACCCCAATTGACTTTAATTGAACTACCCATAGAACCACCCGACAAACTTCCACCTGAAACGCTCCATGCGTAAGACTCTCCTTTCACCGGCTTCACAACATAGCCAATACCACTTGACAGCTCACACAAATTCCCAGGACCCGTAGGTGACTGACCTGCAAGCGCATGATTTTTCTTTACAGATAGATTTGCCGTATCAATACAACCAAAGCGATCTGTTACGATAACCTGCAATGTCCCAGTCCCCAATCCACCCCAATCCACGGAAAACAGAGTATCGCTAATATTTTTCGATGCGGTTGCGCCCGTGGCCTTCCAACTGTAAGTGGCCTTGTAATATTTCTTATCCAAAGAATACAGAATGCCTTTATTGTTCGGACAGACACTCACGGGGCCGATGATACCGCTGCCAGCAGGAGAACTCACAAACACGTTAAACGTATCTATGACGCTGTTACATCCCACGGAATTGGTCCCAAAGAAAATTACCGAACCTTTCCCTGGCTTATTCCACAGTATTTTTATTTGATACGATGTACCATTGACTGCCGCTGTGATTAGGGTACCGCCGACAACGGAAACTGAATATTTAGGCAGCAGATTGGCGGTGGTGAAAATGGATGTTTGGTTAAGACAAACTGTATCGGGGCCAGTGAGCACCGGCTTCGCCGGCGCCGCTATCAAATTCACATTCAATGAAATATCCGCACCACATCCAAACTTGTTCTTCACCGCAATCGTAATCTTGCCCGTAGCCGCGGAACCCCAATTCACCTTCACGTACCGGCCGGTATCCGAACCGCTAATCGAACCACCCGTTACAGACCATTTATACTGACGTGAAGCATCGTACTTGTTCACCTCATACAACTGATTCAATGTGTTCTGACATAAATTCACCGCGCCCTTCACAGTCTCCACAGGGACAAAAGGTTTTACGTAAATCAATACGTTTTCATTCACAAACTTCGATGGACAACCATTGTCGTAAACCTCAAATGTCACCCTGTAAGGCACCTTCGCATTTGTATTGCAATCCGGCGTCCAACAAAAGGTAGATTCAACTTTTTTACGGGCGCTGTTGGTGCTAGGCGACATCGTAGCTTTGGTTCCTTTGAAGCCGTTGGTGCCCGTCAAAATATCGCCATAAGCCTTAAGGGTAAGAATATCACCCGTATCTTTCAAATCCGTGGCCGTAACCTTCCTACATATCGTTTCGCCCGCCTCCACATACCAATTTGAACTTCCTCCCTCATAACTCAAACGAGGCTTGTTGTTCACACCACACGAAATTACCATGATCTGCAAATCCAAACGAACCCAAGAAATTGCGATGCCATTCCGCCACTCGGTAACCTCAATTGCCACTGCATATCGACCTGGACTCGGCGCCATGTATGTTGTTAATCCGTTAAAGGCATCCACAAAAGCATATCCGCCGCTACCAAAAGGCTTCTTCGAATTAAAACCAGCCACATACTGAACCGTATCGAAAACAGCCATCGGATCGGGGCAATTTAGCACATCAACCCAATTTGCTTGACCACCCTGCCAAGGCGTTACTAAGCGATAACTCAGCGAATCCCCATCTAAGTCGATCACCCGATTCCGTATCGTTGTTGTATCACCCGCACAGATAAAAGGCACCGGCATATCCAAAAACGATGGGGAGCTATTCTGAATGGCTGAAGGTGGAATATAACCGTAATAAGTCTGACCTTGAAAAGGCGTCCCATTGTCATCAATCAAATTGGTCTGCGTATTTCTGCAGCATCGCTCCCATTTCAAATGATAACCCGTAGTAGAATTTGGAAGTGTAATATTCACCTCATAAACGCCTTGTTTCAAACAAGCTTTTGCAGCCTCTGGACAACTGGTATTGCCGACCGGATTCACACTTTTTTCAGAAATCAACTTTGCCTTGTAAGATGTAAAAAGAGTCCTATTATCGTTGTAAACACAAAGACCCACCTCCGTATCAAACTTAACCCCCCCATCCAAAGGAGAACAATCACGATAACTGTAAATATTAACTCGATACTGACTATTACTTCCGTTCGATCCCAAATATCGATAAGTCAAAAATCCCCCAACAAGGTGAGTGGCCTGCGCGATTGAAGCAACCGACAAAATAACCAACACTAACCAACGTTTCAGAATTCTAAGCACGCTTAATTTCCTTTGTCAAATTTAGACAACTTTTGTGCCTGAATAGTTGCAATGACAAGGGTTTGAAATGAAAAAACTATTTTCGCCCCATGAAATTCAATGCAGACTGTCTTCACTTCCTGGGTCATATACCTTGCAAACCCCACAAAGAACAAGGCTTTCACTGTGAAAACTGCCCCGCATACACCCCCATCGAAAAGAAAATTCTTATCATAAAATTGGGCGCCATGGGCGATGTGATTCGAACAACACCCCTAATTACCCGATATAAAAAATTATTTCCGCATGCCAAATTTACTTGGATCACACTTTTTCCTGACATTTTGCCCAAAGGTGAAATCCATGAAGTGTATAAATTAGGCATCGAAGCGCAATTGTATGTCACCAATACCGAATGGGATATTGCAATCAACCTCGACAAAGAAAAAGAGGCTTCGGCGTTGCTAAAAATGGTCACTGCGAAAGAAAAATATGGTTTTATTTTGAAAGATGGAGCCACGCAGCCGGTCAATGAACTAGCCCAGCACAAGTTCGATACGGGTATGTTCGACGATGTAAGCAAAGCGAATACGAAAAACTATTGCACGGAAATTTTTGAAATTTGCGGACTCAAATATGAAGGTGAACCCTATTTGTTGGATAACCACGCCAGCAAAGGATTTGTATGGAACTTGGACCACAGCAAGCCTATCATCGGCCTGAATACGGGCTGCGGCGACCGTTGGACCACTCGTTTGTGGAGCATCGAAAACTGGATTGAATTGGCAAAGTCCATTTCAGAGGCCGGATATACTCCGTTGTTGCTTGGCGGTTCTCAAGAGCACGATAGAAACTTGGCGATTCAAGCGGGTAGCGGAGCCACTTATTTAGGTAACTTCCCGTTGCAACAGTTCATCAATTTAATAGACCAATGCGATTTGGTTGTCACCCAAGTCACAATGGGCATGCACCTCACCTTGGGTTTAGGCAAAAAAATCGTTCTGATGAACAATATCTTTAACCCTCATGAATTTGATTTATTCAACAAAGGTGCTATCGTTCAGCCACCCAAAGAATGCAAATGCTTTTATCGTGGCAGCTGCGTAGATGGCACTAGCTGTATGGACACATTGCACCCTTCGGTTGTTCTGCAACAGGTGGAAAGCGTCCTGAATACCAATTGATTCATACATTTTTAAAAGTCCATTGCAAATTTCACCGCAACTCACTATTTTTGCACCCCCAATGGCGAGGTAGCTCAGGTGGTTAGAGCGCAGGATTCATAACCCTGAGGTCGGGGGTTCAAGTCCCCCTTTCGCTACTCCTTCTAAAACCCCTGATTTTCAGGGGTTTTTTATTTCCTAAAAATCAACGCTTACAAATCCGAGGAATTAATCACCATTTATGCCCTAATTTTGTTTTTTATCAACCCCAGTGAGACCCAATAGCGCATATTTACACCCATCCCGATTGCCATCAATCTTTTGGTACTTGATGCTTTTTCTTTTCATTGGTGTAAACAATCAATCCAGCGCACAATCCAACCAAACCCCAAAACGCGTCAACCATATCTACGGGATGCTTTGGGACGGAGAAACCCACGAACCCATGGCTTACGCCAATTTGTTCTACAAAAACACCGAATTTGGGGTTGGGACAAATTTTGAAGGCGAGTTCGACTTGGGTTACGGGCCCTGGCCATCAGACACAATCGAGATTGTTTATTTGGGCTTTGCAACTTATCTATTTGTGATCGACACGGTTAAACATGCTCCAATGCAAATTTATTTGCAGCGAACTATTGAAAAAACCGAAGCTGTCACTATCAAATTGGGCATTAATCCTGCAATGAAATGGGTTGATTTGGCACAAAAAAATCGGACAAAAAACAGCCCATCGAAAATCCCATCCTACCAGTGCGAAGTGTTTTCAAAAACAACAGTTGCGATAAACAACATTTCTAAAAATCTTCAAAAAACCAAACTAGCAAAGGATGTCGGTGGATACTTTGATACGATAAGTTATCTCACCGGTGATTCAAACAAGAGTATTCTGCCAGTGCTATTCTCTGAAGTCTTAAGCGATTTCAGTTTTCAACGTAACCCACGACTTACCAAAGAAGTGGTAAAAGCATCTCGAATTAGAGGAATTGGAGTCACCGATGGATCATTCATCGGCCAAATGATGGGCAACACCTTTACCGGTTACAACATCTACGAAGAAAGCATGGTTGTCTTAGACAAAGGCATCCCAACACCCATTAGTCCGGGCGCAGAATTGGTTTATGACTACAAACTTGTAAACGTCGACAAACTAGGCCCAAGGCGGTTATTCCAAATCAAAGTCACGCCCAAAAATCCCAGAGATTTGGCTTTTTCTGGCTTTATTTGGATCGAAGATACTTCAGGTGCCATTGTGCGACTCAGCGTTGAAATCACAGGAACGGCAAACTTGAATTATGTAGAAAAACTCAAGTTTTCGCAAGAATACGAAGCCGCGAAAATTGAGGATTTTGTTGTGCCCATCATCGACACTACAGACGCTAGAAGAGAACTTAATTCAAAGGGGACCACGGCCTATTTCTGCACCAAGGCAAGGGTGATGCTTGATATTGGCGAACTTTCAGAACAGGCAGCAGGGATGGTTGCTACAAATGTGCTGACATGCAAAAACATGAAGTACAACATGGAATTCCCTAAGAAGTTTTTTGAAAATCGATTGGTCATGCTGCCCGATGCAAATAGTAAAACCGATACCTTTTGGACAGCCCATGCGCATATTCAACAATCGCAAGAAGAAGCAAAAATCGCATCGAGAATTGACACCCTCAACAATCTACCCCGCGTTAAGACCTACGTGGATTTGGTCAACTTCTTGGTGGACGGATATCAACGCATTGGCTTGATGGATTTTGGACCCTATTACACATTGGCAAGCTGGAACTTATATGAAGGCCCCCGACTGCGAATTGGCTATAGAACTACGCCCGCGATTTCCAAAAACTGGGTCGCTACCGGATTCCTAGCCTATGGGTTTAAAGACCAACGATATAAATACGGGACAACGGTTGACATCTTTATTAAGAAAAGCAATTGGACCAAGCTAACGCTTTCTCATCGTTTTGATACAGAGCTTATTGGACTAACCGACAACGACTTATATAGTCAGAGCTTATTTACTGCTTTCAACTTATTTGGCTCCAACAACATCACACTCGTGAAGCAAAGTAAGGTAAGTTTGGGGACTGACATACGCTCTGGAATGCGCATTTCAGGATCCTTGTCGCGTGCTGATTATGAATTTCCATTTGTCAAGAATTATCGCTTCGCATACTATCCTAATTATCCTGACACGAGTAGTATTTCAAATCAGTTGATCAACGCCTATGCATCGGTTCGATTCATTTATGAGCCTCGGAGTTATTTTGTAAGAACAGATCAGGACCGAATGACATTTCACGCCGATGGACCGCGTGCCGAATTATACATTCAACAAGGATTAAAAGGTTTGCTCGGCTCGCAATACAACTACACCAAACTACAAGCCACTTACCTTTACGATAAATCATGGAGTGTTATGGGAAGGACCATTGCTTATGTGGATTATGCTAAGGTTTTTGGCCAACTGCCCTACCCTTTACTTACAGTTTACGTGGGAAATCAGAGTTTCATGTATAGCAGCAGGGCTTACAATCAAATGCGCATTTTTGAATTTGTTTCGGACCAAAGCTTACAACTGGGCTTTGAACACCATTTCAACGGATATATTTTTAATCGCGTTCCCTTGCTGAATCATTTTAAACTTAGGGAGGTCGTTTCAAGCAAAGCCATTTACGGGACATTAAGAGATGAAAACAGGCATCTGATTCCCAAAACCTGGGATAAAAATGGTATTGGTGAAGTGCCCATCACCCAATTCAAAACTTTCGGAAATGAACCCTACTGGGAAATGGGCTTGGGCATTGAAAACATTTTCAAGTGCATCCGCATCGATTTTATTTGGCGAATGACGTATTTAGAACCCAATTCGCATCGCAATGCCGGTATCAAGGCTAGCTTTTCAATGGGTTTCTAAATTTCTTATATTTGTGATTATTAATAGTTCAACGAATTGAGTAAGCATGAGGCAGAAACAAAACGTTGGATCTTCTTTTAAGTTAGATACAAATACAATACATCTCGAAATTTGATTCGTAAAAAAATCGTACAATGACAATAGTAAATCGCTCAAAAATTGACCTTATTCATAAATCCTTATTGCTTTTTATAGGCCTATTCCTACAAACTGTCACATTCGCCCAAACAGCAAAACAATGGGACGGGTATTGGAAAGGAGATCTAAGTGTTGCAGGCATGCAACTGACATTAATTTTTCATGTAAATCCACCTGCCATTGAAGGAAATGCAACTGTTTACCGATCCACACTGGACGTGCCGATGCAGCGTTTGAAGAATTTCAAAATTGATGAGACCGAAATCAAAGGCGATGAAATCACTTGGCGCTTATCCTTGCCGGCCACATTTGACGGGAAGCAAAATGCTGAAGGCTTGTTGGTTGGAAACTGGAACCAAGGCGGCAAATCTTTGCCATTGACGTTGCGCTACAGCGAGACATTGAATTCCGTTAAGCCCCAAACACCCAAACCTCCCTACCCCTATACTTCAAAAGCGGTCGATTTTAGTCATCCTAGCGGAAAATTGAAATTCGGCGGCACATTAACCTATCCAGATACAAATTCGGTAAAAATTGATGCGATTGCTCAGAGCATTTATCACTTGGCGCGAAAAACGCCCAATCCCGCGGATCCTACATTCAAATTACCTGCTGTTTTGTTATTGTCGGGAAGCGGTCCGCAGGACCGCGATGAAAGCCTAGGCGACCATAAGCCCTTTGTTGTTTGGGCCGATTTCTTGACAAAATTGGGCTTTGTTGTGCTTCGCGTAGATGATAGAGGTGTGGGAAGTTCCACCGGCGACCCCAAGTTTCTAGAATCCACCACCACCGCTTCCTATGTGAGTGACGCACAAGCCGCTATTCGCTTTCTTTATTCCCAGCCTATGGTTGATACCATGCGAATTTTCGTCATGGGTCATAGCGAAGGCGCAAATGTGGCAGTAAAACTAGCAAACGCACAAACCGACATATCAGGGGTAATTTCTCTAGCCGGAATGACATCCAGCGGTGTGGAGACATCTGTTTTTCAAAATCAAATCAACTGGAAAGCGTTGAAGTTAGATAGTGGTTTAATTTCGGGATTGAGTGACTTGCATCGCGAAATGATTCAGCTGGCATTTATGGTGAAATCAAATCAAACCACAAGAGATTATGCTATTTCTGACAATTCCACTAGTTCTGGTCAGTCAAAGAATGATAATTCTAGCAATAAAAACACACCGCAACAAATCGAACCCAGCACATCAGAATACGAATCACTACTAAAGGCATACATTGCAAAAAACAAAAGCGACAAAAATCTACAACGCGCCTATAAATACCAGATAAATCTATCCAATGGAGCAGCCAAAGCGACAGGCGCAAAATCTGCTCTCAACTACCTTGCCCAAACCTATATTGGCTTAGCAACAAATCCTTGGACCAGCTATTTCCTTCAATCGGATCCCGAAATAGAATTCACTGAGCTGAAAAATTGTGATATTCTGATGGTTCAGGGATCAAAAGATCAGCAAATCGATGCCATTGGCACAGCAAAATTAGTAGACAAAATGAATGAAACTGGTGTAGGTATTACTTACCGAGAATTCCCTGGCTTAAATCATTTACTGCAACATTGTAACAATTGCGATGTCTCAGAATATTTCAATTTGGACGAAACCATTGCCATGGAGGTTATGTCGGTCGTGGGCAACTGGCTCACGCAACGAAATCAACTTCGATAGTATAGCAGAGTTCTAAACCCAAAATGCACTAATCAGCGGGATAAACTTCCCGAAGCAAAATAAAATTGGAGCTACATTAAAAATCAATACGGAATCGTTCCCGGCGCATATCTTCATAATCCAATGGATTGGCAAAATCCTCAGCAAACTGATTTCGATTTCTCACCAAGTGAATTGCATCGTATACCGCGGCTCTAAAACTTGAGGTATCGGCAACTCCAGTTCCAGCGATATCATAGGCCGTTCCGTGATCAGGGCTAGTACGCACGATGGGCAAGCCAGCCGTTACGTTTACACCATCCATAAATGCCAATGTCTTGAAAGGAATTAATCCTTGATCATGATACATCGCAATCACCGCATCGAAATTCTTGTAATTCCCACCGCCAAAAAAGCTATCCGCAGAATAAGGGCCATAAACGAGTTTTCCGCGCTTGAAATGCGTTTGAATCGCTGGCACGATCAACGTCGCCTCCTCTCTGCCCAACAAGCCATTATCGCCCGCGTGAGGATTCAACCCCAAAACAGCAATGCGTGGCTTAAGGACATTAAAGTCGTTTCTTAAGGATTCGTAAACCACTTCAATTTTCTGTTCGATTTTATCCTGGGTGAGGTGTTTACCCACTTCGGTAATTGCGACGTGTTCGGTTACCAACGCAACGCGCAGATCCTCGCTGGCCAAAATCATGGCATAATTGGTTTTACCGAAAGCTTCCGCCAAATAACCGGTATGACCTGTAAAATCTGTCGAATGGGGAGCCACTGTGGATTTATCAATGGGTGCTGTAACCAACGCTTGCAAATGATTGACATCTGATATTGCTTTATCGAGGGCTTTCAACGCTTCCAAACCAGACGCATCCGAAGATTTACCTATGCTTAATTCAAAAACGGCATCGCTACTAACAACCAAATTCAATTTTCCGGGTTTTGCCTCGGCCGCCGTTGAAATCAAGGTATACATAGGCTCCTGCAATTCCATATGCTTTTTCCAAGCCACGAAGGTTTTGGGGTTTGCGTATAGTACAGGTGTGCAATATTTGAAAATATTTTCATCGGCAAAAACCTTGATGATGAGCTCCATACCAACACCTGAGGGATCTCCTTGGGTTATTCCAATTACGGGTATATGATTATCCATTGATCTGCTGTCTTAGAAACTCCAAAGTTAAGCGAACGCCAACACCTGTGCCACCTTTTGGAATATAATGACTTGGAGAAGTTGAAAAAGCCGTTCCAGCGATATCGATGTGAACCCATGGATACTGCGTAAAATGTCTTAAGAACATCGCCGCACTTTGAGCACCACCCTCGCCTTTTCCTAAATTTTTAATATCCGCAATACCCCCTTTTATCTCCTCATAATACTCTTCCCACAATGGCATTTCCGCCACCCTCTCAAACACTACATCGCCAGCTTTTTTCAACGACTTAACCACTGAATCGGGGGCTTGCGCCATCAATGCCGAACCATAAGTGCCAAAAGCTCGTGCCGCCGCACCAGTTAGTGTTGCATAATCGATAACCAACTGAGGATCAAATTTCTTTGCGAACGACAATGCATCGCCCAGAATCAAACGACCTTCTGCATCGGTATTGAGGACTTCAACGGTAGTTCCGTCGAACATGGTTATCACATCACCCGGACATGTCGCATTTTCACCCGGTCGATTGTCGGTAGAAGGAACCAAACCAATAATCCACAGAGGCCATTTCAATTTCGCCACCGCCTCAAATACGCCGGCAACAACCGCCGCACCACCCATATCGCATTTCATCATATCCATGGAATTGGGCGTTGGCTTCAAACTCAACCCACCCGTATCAAACACAACACCTTTGCCCACCAGGACGATAGGCTGGCTATTTACTGCTTTTTTGGGCTTGTATTCTAAAACCGAAAACGTTGGTGGCTCTTGGCTTCCCTTATTTACCGCGAGCAATCCACCCATTTTAAGACTCTCTATTTGTGCTTCTCTGAAAACCTCCACTTTAAAGCCCCCATTTTCACCAATTTTTACAAATGCGTCGGCCAAATCTTGCGCATTGAGCGCGTTTACAGGTTCGTTCACCAAATCCCGGGCTGATTTTACCGCAGCTACAATAATCTTTATCTCTTCCTGCCTATCCTCTCCCTTGCCCTTTAAGGCATATTCAATTGCAGTTTCACGAGATTTCTTCTTTAAATATTTATCAAACTGATAATCAGAGAGCAATAAGCCTTCAAAAAACGCCAACCCTTTTGCTGCATCACAGTTGACATTTTTTACTACGACTTTTTCGATATCTTCCGACAGCATAGTAAAACTCTTAAACGCCGCCTTTCTCAATACCTCCCATTCGGCCGCAATGCTCTTTCCTTTATTAACTACCCCAATAAAACAGCCCTCTGGACCGTAGTAATGAAAGAAAGTCTCAACTGGTTTTTGATTCCAAAACTCGGCGATATTGGCTGGTAATTTTGTACTTGAAAATGACTTAACGTCATTGGCTAAAAAGATTTCTGCCTTCATGCTGCAAAATAACGAAATCAAAGCGGTAAACCCCACTTTATTTGCAATAATGCCCAAAGAGAAAAACACATTTACGTTTTGTGCAGAACTGACGCGAACCGAAGTGCAACTGACATTAAATTTGTAGGAATTAGCGTATGCAGAAAATCAAGGTCGGTATCTTTTTTGGTGGACAGTCGCGAGAGCGAGAAGTTTCTTTTGCGGGCGGTAGAACGGTCTACGACAACCTGAATAAAGAACTATTTGAAGCCATTCCCATTTTTGTTGATTCATTCGGAAACTTTTGTCTTCTGAATTGGGAACACGTTTATAAAGGGAGTATCCGTGATTTTTATCCGCCTACATTTTTACATTCAGCAACCGGACAACGGGTCAACTGCTTACCCGAATTGCCACATGGCTTTCAGGTGTATGCTGAGAGTTTGGAAAGGTTAGAAAACAATAGAGATGCGCAGTTAGAACTATTGCGGGAAATTGGCAAACCCTTGGAAGCGCATGAATTTTCCACCAACATTGACTTTGCTTTTCTTGCCCTACACGGCACCCATGGTGAAGATGGCAGCATTCAAGGTGTACTGGAATGGTATGGCATCCCTTATTCTGGCTCAGGTATTCTGCCCTCAGCTCTAGGAATCAACAAAGCCATTCAAAAAGATTTTCAAACCACTGCCGGTCTTTTTGTAAATGAGTTCAATACCCTAACTAAAAAAACATGGTTTTCAACTTCGGAAGAAGAAAGAAAATCGTTGTTCATACAATTCAACATTGAATTTGGAGAGAAGTTCGTGATCAAACCCGCGCATCAGGGTTCTTCATTGGGCGTCAGCATCCTAAAACATCCCGATTTTGAAGCTTTTTGCGATGCAATGAATTTGGCTTTTTTCCATTTGGCTTTGCCTCAACATCAATGGCAACAAATGGACACGGATGCACAGATTATTTACATTAAACAGCTAACCGACTTGCGCAGCGGATTGGGTTTACCGCTTATCGCCGATGGTCAAATTTTCCATTTGCCTGATGCTTTGATGGATTACATCGAAATCAGGCTACAGACGGCGGATAGCATCAACCTACAATCAACTGATAGTGAATCTATTGCATTGATTGAATCTTTAATTGAGGGAAAAGAATTTAGTTGCATCGTAGTAGCAGACGAATCGGGAATTCCCTTTGCACTGCCGCCGACTGAAATCAGAAAAAATAGCGACTTATTTGATTATCGTAGTAAATATTTACCAGGCTTAAGCAATAAAGTCACCCCCATTGAAGTATCAGCTGAGCTCATAGATGACATCAGACTTTCTTGTTGTCAGTTATACAATCATTTCGGGTTTGAGGTATATGCTAGAATTGATGGTTTCATAGATAATAGAGGCGAGATTTTCTTAAACGACCCCAATACTACGAGTGGTATGATGCCATCATCGTTCTTTTTCCACCAAGCGGCGGAGATCGGATTGAGTCCGAGTGCTTTTTTGACGTTGATTTATTTTAATTCATTGAGGGCTAGAATTCAGAGCCACCCCAAAGGTCAAAAATTCGAGAGTTTATTACAGCGTAGTCAGGAGTTATTAACTGGCAGCCATGGATCTTCGGCGGTGAAAAAGAAAATCGCTGTGGTGATGGGTGGATATAGTTTCGAACGACACATTTCGATGGAAAGTGGACGAAACATTTACGAAAAATTGAGCAGCAGTGAAGAATTCGAGCCGATTCCTTTGTTTTTAACGGGCGATATTCATTCTTACAGATTATTTCATTTGCCAATCAACATGATGTTGAAGGACAATGCGGATGACATTCGGGACAAGATTTTACATTATTCGGAGAATCCGGTTTTGGCAGAAATTCAGCAAGAAAGTCGCGACTTAACAAAATCTGTATTGGGATCTGCTCCAATGTATAAACCGAGCGAAGTATCTGTTTCTGAACTACCCAATTTGTGCGAAGGGGTATTTATCGCTTTACATGGCAGACCAGGAGAAGATGGCACCATACAGGCCGATTTAACGCGTTTGGGCCTTTATTTCAATGGCAGCGAGAGTGAGGCATCATCGGTAACGATTAACAAATTTGAGACGAACAAAAAACTCCGCGAGATGGGCTTTTTGGTCGCTGAGCACCAATTGGTTTCCAAATCTGAATGGCAATTAAGAGGTTTGGATTTATGTAATGAGATTTCGTCAAAATATGGGCTTCCGTTGATTGCCAAACCGGCAGATGATGGATGTAGTGCTGCAGTGAGAAAAATCAAATCGGCTGAAGAATTGAATTTGTTCATGGAGGCGATTTTCCGGGATGAGGCGTCGTTAAGCGCCGCACTTTGCGCAGCGCTTAACGTGAAACCCAACGATGAGATGCCGCAAAAATCGGAACTCCTCATTGAACAATTCATTGACCGAGCAGGAGCCGCTAAATTCCTAGAAGTCACGGGCGGCATGCTAACCTCGTACGACAAAAACGGAGATATCGTTTATGAAATATTCGAACCCTCTGAATCCCTTGCAGAAAGTGAAATCCTAAGTCTTGAAGAGAAATTCTTGGCCGGACAAGGACAGAACTTAACCCCGTCTCGGTTCTCTAACAACCCTGAAGATCAGGTAAGAATCAGCAGCGAAGTCAGAAAAACACTTCAGAAAGTTGCAGTCGCACTCAATGTTACAGGCTATTGCAGAATTGATGCTTTTGTGAGAATTTTCGAAAACGGCAATGTGGAAACGATAATCATCGAAGTAAATTCATTGCCCGGCATGACCCCTGCAACATGTATTTATCACCAAGCCGCAATCAACGGATACAAACCTTTTGAATTCATCAGAGAAATATTGAAATTTGGAGAAAATAGAACGGCGTGAAAAACTGGATGTACAATATCGGACTAGGTGGCCTTTTCATTGCCATAATTCTTACGTTAAGTTACTTTGGACTTGATGCTTATACACGGCACGGCGACAAAATAATTGTGCCTA
>CANIZU010000025.1 GCA_947472115.1 Flavobacteriales bacterium
TGCTCAAATACCCCTGCAGGAGGTGTAACACCGGCCGAACCCAACTGGGATCGAAAAAGCTCATCGATATGTTTCAACGAATCTTCCATCAATTCCTTTCCAATTTCGCTTGAAGCCATTTGCGGGCTTTAAACAGTTGTGACTTACTTGTATTCTCGGAAATATTCAACAATGTGGCAATCTCACCATGAGAGAATCCCTCAATGGCGTATAAATTAAAAACCGTGCGATACCCATCAGGGAGTGTGCCGAGCAATCGCATTAAATCCTTTGTTTCTAATGGTTGAGCTGCGTTGACATCGCCGCTTAATCCAAAAGCATTCTCAATATCTGTAGTAAATTTCGCTTTATTCCTCTTTAATTGATCCAAACATGCATTTACACCGATGCGTTTCACCCAGCCTTCCAAGGATCCTTGGAATCTGAACTCTCCCGCTTTTTGATAAAACTTTACCATGGTGTCTTGTAACATATCTTTGGCATCGTCTGAATTACCCATGTATCGCAAACAAATGGCATACACCGTTGGGGCGAAAAGATCGTACAACCCTTGCTGTGCCTTGCGGTCTCCCGCGATACACTGTCGCAACAATTGATGTTCTTTTGGCTCCTGTTGATTTGTCATTCGTAGTTAACATGATCCAGATTTCACCTAAAGAAGATTATATCCCCCCATTGGTTGTCTGACCGTCTAGTTTTTTTTCATAATTGATTTCACCAATCCGTAACTCGCATCCATCAATATAATTTTGGGGTTCCCATTTCTTTCAATGCTGTACATCGCATCCTCTAAAACCTTCACCATCTTCCCAATGACCTCATGACCCAATTGTAGTGTATTGAATTTGTTCACGAAGTCCAGCTCTAGCCCCTCCCACAATCCTTCCGACCCTGAATAGGGCACCACCGCGCAAGTTCTAAGTACTTGAATACCATAGAGCAAGAACGATTTTACACCTTCCCTACCTAGCGACGACATATCATCGCTCCAAGCAAACGCATCGCCCATTTTCCGTTTAAATACAATCGTCATCCACCCTCGCCAAGCATCCAAATGCGGATTCGTTGCCTCCTTACCCAATTCTCTTGCCAAATGATAATTGCCCTGGGCAACCTTAGCCAGTCGTTGCGCATCGGCCTCCGTTATTTCATCTCTCACAACCAGCGCTTCACTCAACGCAGCATCTTCGATAGGCGCCATCCTAACGAGTTGAGTTCTAGAAACGATGGTCGATAAGATATCATCCACGTCCGACCCAACCAACAAAAACAATGTCCCCGCGGGCGGTTCTTCTAAAATTTTGAGCAACATATTGCCTTCTTGACCCAAATACTCAGGCAACCAAACCAAACAAACCTTCATATTGCCTTCAAAGGCCTTCAATGATAAGTTTTTGATGATGTTGCGAAGTTCCTTGGTTGGAATATTGCCTTGCTTATTTTCGGCATTGAGTTGCTGCATCCAATCGCTATAACTCATATAAGCATCATCCTTTAAGGCCTCACGCCACTGCGGATAAACATCTGAGCAAGCTTCCATTTCGCCCAGTTTCTTGGGAAAAGGAAATGTATAGTGAACGTCGGGGTGCGTATAAGAGGATATCTTCCTACAAGTTGGACATTCTCCACAGCTATCCAATTCGGTGCGATTGGGGCACATTACAAATTGGATATACGCCAATGCCAGCGGCAAACCACCACTCCCTTCGGGACCCAACATCAACTGGGCATGAGGAATTCTTCCTACAGCAACTCCATGTCGCAATCTAGCCTTTACCTGATCTTGACCAATTACATCTATAAACCTCATCGTTTAGCCAACTGCCTCCTTCGCAAAAACACATAACCGATGCCCGAAAAGGTCACCACCAAAATAGCGATAAACTGGCTATGCGATAACAGTCCGTTGAAAACAAAACCTCTGGAGATATCGCCGCGATACCCTTCCGTAAAGAACCTGCCAACACCATAGATTAAGGCATAAAAGAAGAACAACTGTCCGCCAAATGTCTTCCCTCGCTTTTGCATCCATAACATCATTGCGATACTAAAAAACACGATTCCCGAATCCCATAATTGTACGGGGTATAACGCCTCGCCCAAGGGCTCGGCGTGCGATTTTACATCATTAAAAATTATGCCATATTTGGGATTCACACAAACCACGCCATGACAGCAGCCTGCCAAGAAGCAACCCAACTTACCAAAGCCATGCACAAATGCTCCGGCAATGCCAATATCATCCATTTTATCCCAAAAATCCCAACCCATTTTTCGCATCCAAACCCAAAGCATCGCCAGGGTGACCAGAAAAGAACCATAAAACACAAATCCATTGCCTAGATCCCCAAAGAACTGATCCATCCGCGACCAATGTCCGGCAGGGTCTTCCAAAAAATAAAAAACCTTCCCTCCCACAAATACGCCCACAAAACAAATCAATATCACCGTACTTATGCTATCGGTATCCATCCCCAATCTTACCCGATTCAAATACAGATGAAAAAATGCAGCAACAACACCTACCAAAATACAGAAACCATATCCATAAATCGTGAGTCCAGCAATATGAAATAATTCAGGTTTCATTCTTTACAAACCTAAGTAAATCAATCCGATTTTACCCTTGCAAATTGGCACGAATCAATGCGGCCATTTCCGCCAACGACGACTCACTGGGATGCAACTTTTCTTTGGTAAAATTGATATCGCCCACGGTTTGAAGAGGGACCAAATGAATATGTGCGTGGGGCACTTCTAATCCAATCACCGCAACACCAACCCGTTTACACGGAACAGACTTCTCTACAGCCTTGGCAACACCTTGAGCGAACTGCCATAAGGCACCCAATTCAGGACCCGACAAATCAAAGATATAATCCACTTCGCGTTTAGGGATTACCAAAACATGTCCCATCACCAAGGGCATGATATCCAAAAATGCCAAATGATCTTCATCTTCGCAGATACGATGACAAGGGATTTCACCAGCCACAATACGCGAAAACAACGTTGCCATAATCAGATTATGCGAAAATCTCTAAAATCTCCAATTTCACCGTGCCGGCAGGAACAGTGATATTCACAGTTTCTCCAACCACTTTCCCCATCAAACCTTGTGCAATTGCACTTTTGATAGAAATTTTATTCTCTTTCAAATTGGCTTCGCTTTCCGACACCAAACGATATACTGCTTCCTTGCCTACATTATGGTTCTTCACGCGGACGTTCAACATGATGCTCACTTTGCTAGTATCCAAATTAGAGGTATCCAAAACCCGCGCATTGGCCACCATATGTTCCATTTGACTGATTTTGTACTCCAGAATACCCTGTGCCTCTTTGGCCGCATCGTACTCCGCATTCTCACTCAAATCGCCTTTGTCACGCGCTTCCGCAATGGCAATGGTGATACTAGGACGTTCCTCATGCTTCATCAAATAAAGCTCCTGCTTCATTCTTTCTAAGCCTTCCTTTGATACATATTGTATATCGCTCATCGTTGGTAGTTTTTAAGAAAAAATGTGCACCAGCGTTAGCCACTGATGCACACTTTACAAATATATAAAAATGCTTGTATTATTCGGCAGTTCCCAAACCAATGCGTAATCCAAAAGAATGCACACCATTAAAAGGATTTGTTGCCCTGTAAGAGTAATCTAAACTCACCTTATTGCCGTCTTCACCCACAGCAAAATCATAACTAATACCTGCTTGAGGGCCAGTAAAGGCAGAAGGACGTACTTCGCTGTCAAAAATTCCCTGCTGATAAACAAATCCACCGCGCAATGTCAAGAATTCCTTATATGAATACTCACAAGCCAACGTCAACTGATTTGCGGTGTAGGCATAATTCGTAAATCCGAATCCTACTGTCAATTTATTGTCGAATTGATTGGCATTTTTATCCAAACGGATATCGTAAGACGCTGCAATATTCAACAATGCCGGCAGTTTGATTCTATCCACTTTAACTTGAACTGTTTTTGTGAAAGTCCCGTTATCCAAAATCGCTTTATAACTCAAACCATCACCCGTATGTTTCATATCAGGACCAATATTTTTCATAGAAATTCCGAATTTGAAATCATCCTTTTTCATGCTACCCTTTACAGGACGGAAAGTGGTGACATATTGAACACCCGCATCCAAAGCAATTCCAGAAGCACTGGCATCAGGAATACCCTCCGAAACGATCTTTGCCATAACACCTGCAGAGATGTTGTTACTGAAGCTCTTAGAATAGGCTAATCCAATATTTGACATATTGACCCTAAACGTACCGATACCACCGTAAGGATTTTGTTCTGTTGTAATATCGATCGGTTTAATGCTGTATTGCATCACAGAAATACCAAATGTCCCACCTTCTCCATTCTCTCCCATTTTCTGCGCCAAAGCAACACTATTAATTCCAATCCCTGAACCCATCAACCATTCCGTACGAGCAAATACCAATTCGGTGTTGTTTTTAAATCGATCCAAGCCCCCAACGTTCATGTACATGGCTTCTGCCCCAGATACTTTTCCGCCATTTGCCCAACCCATACCGCTGGATCTAGCCCATCCATTGATGGTCAACTGAGCAGCACCTGCCTGGCCCTGACGTTCAGGATTACCACCAAAAGCAGTTCCTACAAATCCAACAGCCATTAAACTGGCCCAAAGTATATTCTTTTGTTTGCGATTCATCATTCTATTTTTTAATAACTGTCCAAATCAATGGCATGCATAATACCGTACCAACGAATAATCTTTTCACCCAAATCCTTGGTCTTTACATGTATCAAATACAAACCACTGGCAATGGGCACATTGCTTCCGTTTTTCAAATCCCACTCATAGTAGGTATTCACATCAGACTTATTGACTCTGCGAATCAAATTACCCGCCATATCGTAAATCGTTATTGTACAATCTGGAGGCAAATTGGTAATCTTCACACGTGAATCAATCGGAGAGTTTTCATAAGAACTATAACCGCGATAAGGATTAGGAACCACGTTAACCAAGTCCAAATTCTTCTTTCCGATCTCATTGCTCACCTTAGGCGCAATGCTCGCAGCATCAAATTCATACATCGGACGATCGTTGTTAATCGCATTGCCCGCGTTAAATGTAGTATATGCCTTGCGAATGTTAATCTTGATCTTCACGTTGGTTGGAGGCACATTTCCATTTTCCATTTTGAAACCCGCAGCCATGTAGGTTGGAATCACCCACATCGCCTGAGATAACAATTTCATTTTCTCTGTGCTAGAAACGGATCCACCTGCCGTTGTTGGCAAAGCAGCTGTTTTGAAACGTTGGAAATTGGCCTCAGCTTCGCCCAAATATCGCTCACCTTTCACATTACGAGAAATAGCCGACACCCCTGTACCGAAAATGTAAATGAAATGTTTACCACCCATTGCAGGATAACTACCATTGTCGTTTATTACTTTATCGGTAGGATTCCACATCATATCGCGGCCATTTTCGCCTGCCAAATAACTGTCTTCCGAGAATGCAATCACCAACCTTTCGCCAGTTTCCATATTCACCGCATAGCCAGGGAACCATCCCAAACCTTGAGAACCAGAAACATCTTTTCCGTCTTTGTCTTTTGAAGTGCCCCAACGCATGTTGAATTTAGCCATTTGACCTTCGGTTGAAGCTTTCATTTCATCATCTGCCATTTCAAATACAGGGCAGCGCGTCCACAAACTCTTATCCTTAGTAATAACCAATTCCACACTTGCCAATTCCGCCATAGGATTCTGCAAGCCCACTGTATTACCCCACCAAGCAAAGCCATACGTGTTCTTGCCTACGGCCGTCAATTTTTCACGGGCAGTTAAACCATAAGGCGCAATTCTACCATTCCAAATTCTTTCAAATGCCTGGCCTGGATCGCAAGCAGTGGCATCTTGATTAAAGAAGTCATGTGCTATTGGATCAAACGTAGCACCACGACCTGCCTGACCGGCACGAATCCAGTTCTGCCAAGGGAAATTACCCGCAGCTGCTCCATCATTATCAGCCACAGCAGTTAACCACTGCTTTCCATTGTCTTCCCACTCCACACTCCAACTCAAAACACCATTGGAAGGATCAGCCTGTGCATTTTCACCTGGGTTATAAACCTGTTCAACTTCTACACTAAGTCCCCAATCTGCCAAAGTCTGCTTTGTTGCATTGTTAGAACCACGCTTACCTTGAACTGACTCAAACTTGGCCCTAATGGTCGTATCAGAGAAAATGGTATCGTTAGAAACACCATCGGCGCCCTTCTTCACCATAAACCAACCCGTATTCTTGGTCATCGAATCCTTCAATCCAGAAGACAAACTTGCTTTATTTTCTTTTAATACGAATTCAAACTTCGCATTCGGCACTTTCAATGGATCAACAACCTTAATCTTGACCGGTCCAAACCCACCGACATAAGTAGGCTTACTTGTAATGTTATTTGCCAAGATGTCGCTCATGGTCTCAGGAGTGAATTCCAAAATATTACCACCGTTACCTCGACCTGCCAAACGAGTTAGAACTGGACCACTGCCATATCCTGACGAAAGTTCAGTTCCAAAATTCTCAGGCTCTGTTTTGTGAGGAACCACTTTGTAAGTCTTAATATTACGACGACCTGCCAAGAATTGATTTGGATCAACCTGCAATGAATCATCCGCCAAAATAGCATACGACATCACCAAGTAATATACCGGCTTAAAATCAACCAATTGAGTATTTGCCGTTGTTGCAAAAAGATCATTTTTGATGCTCCATGTATGCTGTACACCTGCATCGGCACCTTCAACCTTAATCACAGGCAACAAAGCCGCCAATTTAGGATCATATACCTTATTAACTATCATTCCGCGATTGTTTTTCAAATCACACTGAAACAACAAACGAGCCTTGTCAACGTTATCCAAATCACTCGTACTCACCGTTCCATCCTTCAATTGATACACCAAATATCCTTCAAACTTGTACGTGCGAAGCTTATTTGATGCATCTCTATACTTTTCTACATAGTTTTCGATTTTACCAGAGTTGGTATTCAAAAACTTCATCACCAATTCCTGCTCAAGTTCTTGAATCTCAATATCAGGTGCATTTGGACCATCCAAAATCTTGAAGTTGTTGTTAAACAACGTTTGTGCTTTGTCTGATGCCAATTTCAATAAATTCAATGAACCACCTGCACCACCGCTGGTTGTACGAGCCCATACAACACCCACCGTAATGCGCTGAGTTTGTCCCGGACGCAAAGTGAATGGACCAGTTGATTGGATAAAACGTCTATCACCAGGTTTGTTTCCCGCAATTTTCTCCGTCCAAGGATCTGTAGGATAAGCAGGATCAGTGTCGCCAGGGAACATATACTTTGCTGATTTAGAACCACCAAAACCTGTTCCGCCATACGTTACATTTTGACCGCCCAACCATTTTCCTTGCAACAAGTTGTAAAACTCAATTGCCTCACCTGGATTACCACGTACTGGATCTGAGTCGTTGTTGTAATACATATAGTGACTCAATCCCATTTGATTTCCAACAGAATCGGTTGGACCTTCAAAGTAATCTACACCAATTGTAGGAGGATTCAAACCATAACCCAAAACACCTTCATCATCATCGTCACCATTGTAACAGAATCCCAATCCACGACCCACATCACAACCTACGTAGTCATCTGAATAGTTACCTAAATCGGCATCCACCCACTGACCCATATAGCAACTATTCAAAGTCGTAAATCCACGATTTATAATTTTAGAACCGTAAAATGTCATATTGTTCACCTCATCGTTTGTGCTAAATGCAAACGCGGTTGTCTGAACTTCCACGCCAATTGCCTGGCCCTGCGTTTCAGAGTGAATGTTACCTTTATCGTTGTAAACCCACCAGATAAACATATCCGGCTGTTTATCAACTCCATTGTCTATAGAGGGTCTGCGATCGTCCAATACTGGATGCTCTCCAGCAAAAGGATCGTAAACTCCATCCGGGGTAATTTCCTTATAAGGAGCCAAGTAATTTGCCTCGTTTCCATACAATACAGCACGCTGTCTTCCTGCTGGCCAATCGCGAATACCCGCACTTTGGGTTAAATATTTACTATTCTCAAACTCCTCTAATTCATCGCGAGTTACTTTCCACATTTTATCGTAAGTCTTACAACGCACTGGATCAGTTGCAGCAGTGGTAGTATCCAATGGACCTGGCCAGAAATCTGAACCACGCTGACGGTAGGTCATCGCAGCCAATTTCAAACTTCCACCATTATCACGTCCACCAATCCATATAGCACCCGCAAACAATGAATGCTTACGCACTGAGTTTGGATCTGTTACCTTGGGGATTTCATATTTTGGATTGTTCAAATCCCACCACATGTCGCCACCATTCAATAATTTGGTACGAACGTTATTCACATCCAAATCCGCACTTTGTGAAGCGGGCTCACACGTATTTGCAAACTGACCTGCCCTACGTTCAACCCTTGGGCTATTGGACCTGCCATTCAAATTAAGAATGGGACGCGCGATCGACATTTGAGCCAACATCGCACTGAACAAAATTAAACCGAATCGTTTCATACTGTAAGTTCTTTAATTATTAATTGAAATTAACACGTAAACCCAATTTGATAGTTCTTGGTGCACCCAAGTTACCAGTTTGAGAGTTTAACAAAATTTTATATAGATCCACATAACTCTGTGCATCAATCTGATTCTTGGCCAACAATTTACCTTGAGGAGAATTGATGAATCCATCATCCAATGGCTGTCCTGTATAAGGATAAACCGACACTACGTTATAAGCATTCAACACGTTTGAAATAATAAAGAATACGTTCATAAGCAACGGTTGAACTTTATCCTCTCTATTGAAGCGCAATCCTTTCGTAATGTTGATATCAAATGTTTGATTCCATGGCAATCTAGCACCAAATGGAACACCCTTGATTCTAGAACGATCTACCGCACCAATTTGAACTGGGTTAATTGTTGGTGTATAAGGAGTACCACTGTATGAGTTAGAGATGATATTGAAACTCGCATATTTGAAGATTTCTTTGCCCTTCCATCGTGGTCCATTATACATGTTCTTTTTAGTAATCGGGTTGATACCACCGCCCCAAGCCCATGTCGCGCTGAACTTAATATTATGACGGATATCCAATTCACCCAAAGGAATCACATTTCTTAGGTTAGGTTGGTTACTCGCAATCAAAGCCGCCTGAGAGTTAATGTTTGATCCCGTACCATCCGCAAACTGCATCATGTAACTGGCAACCAATGAGAAAGGTCCTGGCATGTTACCCTTACCACCAATGTCGTTCATTACATACGTTCCACGGAATCCAGTGATCGTAGAGAAATCTATATTACGGTAAGTAGTATATGTTACAGGATATCCTTGGCTGATTTGATACAAACCAAAATCTTTCCTATTTTCACTGTACGATGCGGCAATTTCCAAACCACGATCCTTTTTCTTACCCATGATTTGCTTGTAGCCCACTTCGTAATCTGTTTTGATACGAGGCTTTAAGCTACCGTTTGAAATGGTTGTACCTTGACGATTTTTTAAGTAGTACAATTCATCGATCGACAAGAACGATGCCCCTGAGTTTGGACGCTGAGCCAATACATCGTAGCTCACGTAGAAAGATTTTCTGCCGGGTTCCAATGGAAAAGAGAACCAAATACGTGGCAACAAATTCACAGCAGGAATAAAGTCTTGCAAAGCATCTTTGGTTAACTCCTGTTTGTTGGGGTTCACCAAGAAAGGAGCGATACGACCGTTGCTCGTTTGGTTGGCCAAGAATTCTGCACTCCGTAATTCCGAACCATCTGCATTAAACCACTTATCCCCATTTCTGTAACCAATAATCTTGGTTGGCGATTGAATGTCGTTTACATATACCTTAAAGTCATCCCCGATGTTTCCAGGATGTATGATATCCAAACCATTGATCTGCTTCACTTCACCTTTGGTTTTGATCGGATACAAGCTATAAGGATCCTTCAATACCAATTGGTTGGCATCATATCTTTCCATACGCAATCCCAAACGGAATACAAGGTCTTTAAACTGGAACTGATCCTGCAACCACGCGGCAATATATACTGGCTGAAAAGCGCCAATAGTACGTTGTGTTTTGTTATTCAAGAATTGTTCTACACTTGGCTTACCCGCAACGCGATTCCCTAAATAATCGTAACCAAAGTAGTTCACGTAACTATTACCATTGTTTAGCAACTCATCCGCATTGAACATATTCATTTTAAAATCTGAGGGCGCGTAAGAGTTGATGTCAACATAAGTGCGCTCATTGACTTTATTTCCATAAATATCCGTAGCACCGTCTTTAATCAATTTATCACGGAAATTACGGTCGAATTGAGATTGATCACCATAGTTAATCAAACGATTGTATCGAACTGTATCCGTAAACTGACCGTTGGCATCATAACTCAAAACAGGATTAGACAAATCCAATTCTGTAATATGCTTGTTCATCAACTGACGCATCAAGATCCACAAGCTATTTGCTCCTAAACCATAACCACGGTTAATCTGCTGCTCGTAGTAGAATCCCGCTTGCAAATCGTGCTGGGTTCTTTCACGTCCACCCACTGTTTTACCTTTCACGCTCATCTGTCCTACGGCGAATAAACCATATCGTTCGGCATCAGACTTACTCCATCCAGAAGTATTACCACCTGGCGTGTTATGCAAAGAATACACTGGGTTTGGGTTCATTCCGTTAACCAATCCTTGACTTGCCAATAATGTATTAATACTGTTCACATTGAAACCTCTACCGTTATAGTAATCATAGATACTTTGGGTGTATTTCGCTCTAACTGGATTCAAGTCACTCTTAGCAAATGTCATCAATGTATCCATATTGCCCACTTGCTCCCAATAGTTTCTCAATTGAACATAGTTTCCAAATTGATCGCGCACAATTTTTGGATCCCTGTTGGGATTTTGTTGTGGATCATTGTTCGAGTATGCAAAAACTGCTGTAGGATACGACTTGAATTGTCCTATATAACCATAATCAAAAATGTTATCCATGTGAACCGCATCACGACTCAATGAATAAGAGTTCTGATATTCTGCACGAATTGAATAGTATGCATTCTTAATTGAGCTCTCTTTGTTAACCTTGAAATTCTGTGTAAACAGTACATAGCCACGGAAAGTCTGGTTATCGCTACGACCGTTGTTTTTATAGTTCATCACGGAATTAGTTGCCGCCAAACTTTGCTGGTAGAAATAACTCGCATAACCCACAACACTCACGCCCTGAGAAGGTCTCCACTCCAATTTTCCGATGAAGTTACCGTTGCTAGTTGGACTATTAGGACGGGCCTTTAAATGGTCAAAATCCGACTCACGCAAATAGGCCGCAGTGCTTACGAATCCATTTGGAGTGAATACCAAAGGGTTGTTTTCGATGGCAGAAAGTTTCTGATCATTAACCACGTAGATACCTGTTCTCGTTGGATTGGGATCTTTGTAATATCCCACGTTACCATTTAACACATAACCCAACTTAACCATTCTGCGCTTCTTTCCACTTTCAGCATCCTTTACATCTTTCACAATCAAAGGGCCAGAGATAAATCCTTCCACCGTATTATGACCAAACGCATCCAAACCCGTTGAGGTCTGGGCTTCAACCGCTGTTACAATTCTATCTGTCGCACTCTTCGAAGTACTAGTAAATACACCACCCGTTAAGTCACCATACATCGCCTGAATACCACCTACGTTGGCAGAAATCTGCTCTGTACCCAAGGTTGGCAAACCGCCACCGCCAATTACACGCTGACCATCAATGTAAGTACCGTTACCATCAGCCCTTGTTCCACGAACCGAAATACCCTGAGGAGTGCTCATGATGGCGGAATTGGTTCCCACCAATAAACTTGTACCGCGACGTCCTGAACTCAAAATCTTTGATTGATCAATTACCGCTTCGCTCTTCATCATATCCACCGGGGTTCTTTTACCCTTCACGCGTATAATTACGTCGTTCATCTTACCATCTGATTTCACAAATACGACTTCCTCCGTGTTATTATAACCCGGGCCCAATGAAATGCCAGTCAATCTCTGATCTGGAAACCCATCCTTAGTCGCAGAAACATCATAAGTTCCTGGATTCAACGTGGTAAATTCGGCATTACCGTCGGAATCCGTTGTGTCTGTCGCAACTTCGATGTCGTTCAAAATCATCCGAATGGTTACACCGCTCAATTTGCGACTTTCTCCATCCTTTGTTGTAATCTTAAAATCGGCAAAGTTTGTTTGCGCCGTCACCAAGCCAGTGGCCAATAAGCCCATACACAGCGTGAAAATCTTGCGTATCATATTCTTCATAGGTCGTTTTCTATATTAATTAGGTCGTTATACAATTAACGATAATTTGGCAAGTTTACCCCAAAAGCAAGGATTTATCAAGTTTCTGCACCTGAATATTCCATGTTCTTTGCGATTTATTTTTTACCGCCTTGGTATCGTTTATGAAAAGTTACTATCTATGTCGTACAATTTCAACATTTTATCGAATAAAATCACAGAAATTTTACGATAGCTCTCAAACGTCCATCCACCCACATGAGGCGAAAAAATTGTATGGTTTAATTCCATCAATCGCACAAATGCCCTCTTCCGATTTTCATCCGAATCCTTCCAAGGGGGTTCAACCGGCAAAACATCCGCCGCAAAACCTAAAATTTGCCCCCTTTCCATGGCCTCTTCAACTACCAACAAATCCACCGTCATTCCTCTAGATAAATTGAGCAAATAAATGCCCGTTTTACATTGTTCTAAGCGATTTATATTGATCCAATTTTGGGTTTCCGCAGTAAGAGGAATATGAAGTGAAATTACATCCGATTTTGAAAGCAATTCTGACTCTGAAACCTCCGAAACCCATTGGTTACCAAATCCCGTTTTGTACTTATCATAGGCCAAAATCTCCACGCCAAAACCCCGGAGTTTTTCCGCCACCGCCGATCCTGTATTTCCATATCCAACAATCCCAACCGTTTTGCCTTTTAACTCCCTCCCGCGATTGCCTTCACGATCCCAAATGACCGCTTTGACCTCCGAATTTGCCTTAGGTAATCGGGACAGTAATCCCAGCAACATGGCAAGTGTATGTTCCCCAACTGCATCTGAATTTGCCTCACCCGCATTAAAACAAACGATGCCCATTTCTTTCGCCGAAACCTCATCAATATTGTCCATCCCGGCACCACCCCTACCTATCCACTTCAGCCCACCGCTAGCAACCATTAATTCTTTGTCTATAAACACCTTACTCCTCACAAAGAGGCCTTCGGGTTGATGCAAATTTAGTAGACTACCTACCTCAGTTGGCGTACAATCCCGACAATCGATGACCTCAAACTTGCCCTGCATCGACTGATGCAAATACTCGTGAAAATCATCAATCAATAGGATTTTTGGCATCGTCAAATCAATAACCCTTACGCTGCAAATACCAATCTGTATGTCCGTGATTCGATCCAACAGCCTCTGAAACTACGGCATCGGATTTACCTCCCTGCTGAAAAAACTGAACCGCCGCCATCGCCAACAATCCTTGATCTTCCAACAACAATTCTGGGGCTTCCAATTCCGTTCCCGTGAAATAATGCTGAATAAAGTGGGTATCAAATTTCCCCTCAATAAATGCCGGGTGCTGCATTACAAAATCACCAAACATCAATGTCGTCTCGATTCCAGTAATCACATATTCACTGATTGCTCTTCGCATTTTTGCAATCGCCTCCAATCTCGTAGGTGCCCAAACGATGAGCTTCGCCAACATATTATCGTAGTAAATAGGAATCTCCATACCGCTTTCCATACAATCATCTACCCTAATTCCAGGACCCTGAGGCACTTTGTAGGTTTCAACCGTTCCTACGTTGGGTAAAAACTGATTAACCGGATCTTCTGCGCAAATTCTTAACTCGATGGCATGACCGTTAATTTTCAATTCCTCTTGCGTAAAACTCAGTTTTTGTCCGGCAGCGACCAAAATTTGCTCTTTCACCAAGTCAACCCCAGTAATCAACTCTGTAACGGGATGCTCTACTTGCAACCGCGTATTCATTTCAAGGAAGTAAAACTCCATTGATTCGCTCAATAGAAACTCAACCGTACCTGCACCAGAGTAGTTACAGGCTTTAGCAACATTCACTGCCGCCTCGCCCATGGCTCGGCGAAGCTCAGGAGTCAGCACCGCACTCGGCGCTTCCTCAACCAACTTCTGATGCCTGCGCTGAATACTACACTCCCTCTCAAACAAATAACAAGCATTGCCAAAATTATCGGCCATCAACTGAATCTCAATATGTCGTGGACTACCAACGTATTTCTCTATAAAAACACTATCATCGCCAAAAGCATTCCTGGCCTCGTTCTGGGCCATTTGCAACGACGATATAAAATCTTCTTTTCTCTCCACCACACGCATCCCTTTTCCTCCACCACCCGCACTCGCCTTTACCAACACGGGAAATCCCACCTCAATGGCCACCTGCAAAGCATCTTCCGCGTTTTTTATCGCTTCGTCAATGCCAGGAACCAAAGGCACCCCAAAAGCCTTCACCGCCTGTTTAGAAGCAATTTTACTACCCATCACTTCCATCGATTCAGCACTCGGCCCAATCAATACCAACCCCTCGGCTTTCAATGCCCGCGCAAAACCCGCATTTTCACTCAAAAAACCATACCCTGGATGCACCGCCTCAGCACCGGTTTGCTTACACAATTCAATGATGCGATCCATCCTCAAATAACTGTCAGAACTGGCCGCACCGCCAACGCAATACGCCTCATCCGCATAACGAACATGCAACGCCTGAACATCGGCTTCACTATAAATAGCAACAGTTTTAATGCCCATCTCCTTGCAAGTACGCATCACCCGAATGGCAATCTCTCCGCGGTTGGCAATCAATATTTTCTTAAACATGAGTAAGTGCAAATATCGGAGTCTGTTTTGTCATTTACACGCCCTCCTTGCAAGAATTACTATCCACCCGCCTTTTGATTTAACTTCGCAGCCTCATCGCGATGCAAAATTTCTCTAATTTGGTCAAACTCGTGAGGGCTGAATTTCAGCTCGATCTCAAAAAACCCGCTGTGCTGGCCGCCGCCCTTTTGCAGATGGCCACAATGACATTACTCGCGTTTCTATCACAACCCAATATCAACGCAAAGGTCTGGAGCAGCCTATTTTGGATCATCCTAATATTCTGCACCTTACAAGCCATTTCCAAGAACTTTCTCGGCGTGAACCGCGCCCGATGGATCTATTTCAACCAGCTCTCCCCACCGCAAAATATTCTGTGGTCTAAGATGATTTATGGATGGTTCACAATGACCCTCCTCACCCTCGCCAACCTACTACTTTTTGGATTTTTTATGGGCTTTCCCATTCAACACCCCGTCGCCTACTTCTGCAACCTCACCCTCGTTGTGGCCGGAATCGGCAGTATATTTACCCTCATCGGTGCCATCGCAACCAAAGCCAATCAAGCTGGATTTCTTGCCCCCGTGCTTAGCCTGCCCGTTATCCTCCCCCTAATCCTGGTGGGAATGCAAGCATCAAATAAAACATTGAACCCGGTGCTGGTTTCATCGGTTTGGAACGACATAGCACTCGTAGGCGCGTTAGACGGATTGATCGTTGTGCTCGCCGTAATTCTATTCCAACCCCTTTGGAAGGATTAACAATTACTTGCCCGACCAGTCGAATAGAATTCTTACCGCTTCGTCCATACCGGCATCCTCACGATAGCGCTTCAGCCAGTCCAGCTTCTGGGCCTCTTTGATGGCATCGCCTCTTACCCCTTGCATATCAACGTCCAAAGCCATCACCGTATCACAAATGCTGCGATACTTATAATCACGCAAA
>CANIZU010000026.1 GCA_947472115.1 Flavobacteriales bacterium
CTGTCCTTACAAATAAATACGCAGAAGGACTTCCAGGCAAGCGTTATTATGGGGGTTGCCACGTTGTAGATCAAGTCGAACAGCTAGCCATTGACCGTTTAAAACAACTTTTTGGATGCGCCTGGGCCAATGTCCAACCGCATTCTGGAGCACAAGCCAATGCCGCCGTTATGTTGGGCGTATTGAAACCCGGCGATGCGATTTTAGGGTTTGATTTAAGTCATGGCGGACATTTAACCCACGGAAGCCCAGTGAATTTTTCGGGAAAATTGTATTCACCCAGCTTTTATGGCGTTGAAAAAGAAACCGGATTGATCAATTACGATGCAGTTGCATCCATTGCCAAAACCTGTCGACCCAAACTCATGATTTGCGGTGCAAGCAGTTATAGCCGCGACTGGGACTACAAACGTCTTAGAGAAATTGCAGATTCTGTTGGAGCGCTTTTACTTGCCGATATTTCCCACCCCGCCGGCCTCATCGCCAAAGGAAAACTCAATAACCCAGTACCACACTGTCATATCATTACCACTACCACCCATAAAACCCTTCGCGGTCCAAGAGGTGGGGTTATTATGATGGGTCAAGATTTCCCAAATCCCATGGGAGAAACAAATCTCAAAGGCGAAATCAAAATGATGAGCGCTATACTCGATAGTGCCGTTTTCCCCGGAACGCAAGGCGGACCCCTAGAACATGTGATCGCTGCCAAAGCTGTAGCTTTTGGTGAAGCCCTAACTGATACATTTGACGCCTATTGCGACCAAGTGATTTCTAATGCCAAAGCACTTGCAGCGGCGATGGTAAATAGAGGTTATTCGATTATTTCTGGTGGGACCGACAATCACATGATGCTTATCGATTTACGATCAAAGAGCGACGAGCTGACAGGGAAATTGGCGGAAAAAACCTTGGAAAAATGCGAGATCACCATTAACAAAAATACCGTGCCTTTTGAAACCCGAAGCCCGTTTGTTACCTCAGGGATTCGTTTGGGAACCTCAGCCATTACTACCCGCGGCTTAAAAGAAACGGACATGGAAACCTTGGCTAACTGGATTGATAAAGCTTTAACGAATCATGAAAATGAGGAAATGCTTAATGAAATCAAAGGTGAGGTAAAAGCCTTTATGAAGGACTACCCTTTGTACGCCTAAACTTGGCTGCCCAACGGCGGATTTCGTGGAAGAAAAATAGCCAGCCTACGCTGATGGCGTAGATCAAGGCCGATATTACAAGTCCGCCGATGCCGGTCATTCCCAAGCCATATTTCACCATCCCAAAGCATATCATACCAAACACAATTTGGTAAAATACGATTTCGAAGTTCCTCCATCGCCATTCGTATCCGCCTAGTTTTTGGGTTTTTATCAAACATGCACCCGCAAAAACCCATTGGGTTATCAAACAACCCGTTGCAGCACCCAATGCACCCACTTTAGGAATCTCGATGTAGTTAAAGGCGATATTTATGCCCACACAAACAAATGCAAGCGACGCCAACCATTTCATTTGTCCAGTGGCGGTTATAAACGTCCCAAAAACGTGAACCAAACTCATTGGGACAAAAGCCAACATCAACACCTTGAAAATCATCGCGGCGTTTAAAATTTCGCCCGAATAAACCATAGCGCGAGGCATATCAACGCCATTTTGTGTCAGGGTAGCCCCCAATTCCATTTGTCCGTGATACAGCCAATTGATCAAGGGTTCGCCATAAAACCAAGCGCCCATCGCTGCGCCCAACGACACCCACAATACCAATCTGAAACTCATCCAAATCACCTCACTGTTATCGTCGCCGGTTGCCAATCGCTTACTAAACAATGGCAATAACTGAGTGCTTAACAACGCACTAAAAATCAAACCGGCATCCAACAATCGATACCCTCTAGTATACAATCCGATTTCCGCATACCCCGCCGCCAATTGAGATTTGATCGCATCCGCATCGAGGATATCAGCGATGTCTTCCAAATTTGGAGTCGACAACCACTGAATCATTTGTACGTCGATGCGTGTAAATATGCTCATCGCCAATGCCATTATGCCAAACCAAACGACTTCTTTGCTCCAATCACCGAGTGATTTTGAGGTTGGATTTTTTGGCGCAGTAGCACCGACTTGCTTTTTGGTCGCATCCAATCCCTTCTTTAGAGCATCCTCAGAATCAGAGGCTATACTTACAGATTCAGATTCACTGGTGATCTTGCCTCGCCAAAAAACCAAAATCAAACCCAACACTAAGGCCGTGGCATAGCCAAAAAACTGGGCGATCTGAAAACTCAGAACCCCACCCTCACTGGCAAACATCTCCACCGAAAACGTCCGCAGCATCCAAGTACAAACACCCAACGCAACCAATCGATCCACCACGCTCAGCCAACTGTCCGATATAAATCTCTGTTTTCCCTGCAAAACCGCCCTCAACATCAAAACCACCGATGCAAGCACTTGGTTAATCAAAGCATAAAGTAAAAATTGCATTTGAATGCCCGATTGCATTTGGGCAACTATCAAAACGAGGCAAACGTAGACCAATCCGAGTCCCAAACGCAAAAAGAGCATCCGCCGGGGATGACCCACCTTTCCGTTTGCAGCAATTTCTCGGGCCGCATAAGTATTCAAACCCGCATCCAAAAGCACCGCAAACAGCAATACCAAATTGAAATGCAAGGTGTAAACGCCATACCAACTATCGCCCATGCGGAGCTGAATCTCGCGCTCAATCCAAAGAATCCATAGCGGTTTTACCAGCCAATTCAATAGCTGAAGCCACAATAGATTTTTTAGAAATGCCCGTTGCATGTGTTGCGAAGGTAATAGAAAAAAAATTGACCGATTTTACCAAACCCCATGCCACTCGCCACTTCACCCAACCTATCTTTGCACAGTGCACAATTTAGAGCCCCATTTTGCATGGATTAACCTGTATTCCGCAGCCCAAGATCCAAGGTCGCCTTTCTTTGAAAGGGAATACAACGAATTCTACTTCGACAAAGCCGTTTATAACTACTACATCCACCCGCAATGGGATCAATTTGGGTCGAATACCCTCTACATCAAAATCCTATTCGCCGATTACCAAGAGGGTTTTGCGATCATCGAAATGATTGGGGAATGGAACGATGCCCTCTATAACGATGTGATGCACCTCAAGCGAGAAGTTATGGAAATCCTCATACAAGATGGGATCCAAAAATTTGTGATGATTGGCGAAAATGTGATGAACTTCCACGCCTCAGACGATGCCTACTACGAAGAATGGTTCCAAGACGTAGAAGAAGGCTGGATTGCGATGGTCAATTTTAGAGAACATGTGGTGCAGGAATTCCGCAGAGAACGCATCGACTTCTACCTCAATTTTGGGGGTGAGCTGGACGATATCGCTTGGCGCACGCTGGGTCCACGACAGCTATTTGCGATGGTGGATGGGATTCTAGGACGGCGGTTGAATTGACATTGAGAAAACAACCACTTAACAATCAATAGCTCCTGTAAACCGTGAAGATTCTAATCATTCACCAGGCTCGGTATAATAACCATCTTGCGGTTCCAAATCCTTGGTAAAGATTCTTACCAAATCTATAATAACCCAAATTGCTATGAGACCGGAAAACCACAAAGGAGTGAAGAAATACAACGCACCAAAAACAAGCTGAATCAAACCTATTTTGTTGTATCCCAAATAAAATCTGTGCATACCAAACATTCCTAAAACCAAGCAGAGAAGGATGGCCATGCCCCAACTTTTGCCATTACGTGGATCATATTTTTTCTGATCGACTTTTATTATAGGCTTTGAAACAACCTTAGCTTTTACTGTTTTTGTTTCGGGATTCGATGATTTAACTACTTCAGACGTTGATTTAAAATAGTTATTTGCGCTTGTTCCGTTTTGAGTCGTCAAAGAATTAGAATACAACTCGGAATTTTGGTTAGCGGGATTAACGATCGCATTTTCTGAAGAATTTACAGACTGAAGGGCTCGGCTCTCTGTATTTTGAGCAACCTTAACCATGTCCGATTTGGCCTTAACTTTCTTTGGCGTTTGTTTTACGGCATTGTTGTTAGCGGCCGATCCCCCACCCCAAGCGATGTTAAACCCACGGCTGTGATAGCGCTTAGTGAATGTAGCATTTGTGCTGCAAGAAGAAATTAAAAGAGCCAATGCTAGAAAACTTATTGAAAGAAATCTTGATATGATGTTGGTCATGTTACAAATATATAAAAAAACAAAAAATCGCAAAATAAATTATCTTGCGACAAGATGTAATGTCGTATTTAGGCAAACCCCTTAAAAATACGCCCAAAACGCGTAATTTTGCAGTTCAATTTATTAGAAATCATGAGAGAAATCGCCTTTAGAGAAGCCCTACGAGAAGCCATGCAAGAAGAAATGCGCAGAGATGAAAGCATCTTTTTGATGGGAGAAGAAGTGGCCGAATACAACGGTGCATATAAAGTCAGCCAGGGCATGTTGGCCGAATTTGGTGAAAAAAGGGTGATCGACACCCCCATTGCAGAGCTCGGTTTTGCTGGGATTGCCGTGGGTGCCGCAATGAATGGACTTCGTCCGATTTGCGAATTCATGACCTTCAACTTTTCGTTGGTAGCCATCGACCAAGTCATCAACTCCGCTGCCAAAATCAATAGCATGAGCAACGGTCAGTATACTTGTCCGATCGTATTCCGCGGTCCAACAGGTAGCGCCGGTCAATTGGGACAACAGCACTCCCAAGCGTTTGAAAATTGGTTTGCCAACACCCCCGGCCTTAAAGTGGTGGTGCCTAGCAATCCCGCCGATGCCAAAGGTTTGTTGAAGAGCGCAATCCGCGATGCGAACCCCGTGATTTTCATGGAAAGCGAGCAGATGTATGGCTTTAAGGGTATGGTCCCTTCCGAAGAATATCTGATTCCCATTGGCAAGGCCGATATCGTAACCGCCGGAACCGATGTCACCATCGTGAGTTTTGGAAAAATGATGCTGCGCTGCCACGAAGCCGTTGCCGAATTGGCAAAGGATGGGATTAGCGTGGAACTCATCGACCTTAGAACGGTTCGTCCGATCGACTACGATACAGTGATTGAGAGTGTAAAGAAAACCAATCGTTTGGTGATCGTGGAAGAAGCTTGGCCTTTGGCGAGCATCAGCTCTGAAATCAGTCATATGGTTCAACGTAGAGCTTTTGATTACCTCGATGCGCCCATTCACCGCGTAACAACGCAGGATACGCCATTGCCTTATGCTCCAACGTTTGTTGAGGCCTTCTTGCCAACCGTGAAGAAGATCATGGATGCAACGAAGTCGGTGCTTTACCGAGCGTAATTCCCTCGGGCCCTAAGGGGTCGATTTGAACTTAACCGATTAACTTAAGAACATCGCTTGGACCAGTCCCGAGCGATGTTTTCTTTTGTAGATCAAACAACAATAATACTCATGGAAGAGAAAAACATTCAAAAACAGAAGGACTTGGCTCATGCTAAAGAAGAAACCCTTATCCTAAGTGCTGAAGCCACTCAAAGATTCAATGAACTCCTAGAAAATCCACCAGAACCCAACGAGCATTTAAAAGCCGCTTACAAAGATTATCTGGATACCAAATTAAATCACGGACAATAACTTCCCACCAGGGAGCGCGGCGGGATTCACCATTTCGCCGATGGTTTGATGGAAACATTGGGCCGCGCGGAGCGCGGCCTCCACTTCACCCAGTGAAGCAGCCCCAACACTCAACAGCAAACCCCCACTGCTCTGAGGATCCACCAACCATGCAAATGCGCCCGCATCCCGCATGTCGATTTCCCCCTCATAAGCATTCCAATTCCGCATCGCATTGTCGGGCAAAACAAACTGCGAAGCAAATGTCTCCGCCTCGGCAATCCGAGGTAACTTATTAGATTCAAGCACCGACCCCAATCCACTGGCCTTGCAGAGTTCGAGTAAGTGGCCCGCCAATCCAAACCCAGTAACGTCCGTGATGGCATGTACACCCGAAATCCCACCCAAAATGGAACCCACGTGATTCGTTTGGACAATCCACTTGTATAAAATTTCATCCTGCTCCAATGAAGTGAGGCCGCGCTTATGCGCGGCCGAAAGCATCCCCAAACCCAATGGCTTCGTTAATAGTAAAACATCCCCCGCCTTGGCACCCGCGTTGGTCTTCAAATTCGCTGAATCCACCAGCCCGGTGACACTTAACCCAAACATGGGCTCCGGACTGTCGATCGTATGTCCGCCAGCCAAAGGAACCCCCGCAGCATTGCAGATTTCAAGGGCCCCTTGCATCACCTCACGTGCTTGCGACACCGGCAGCGTATCAATAGGCCACCCCATCACCGCATTGGCCATAATAGGTTTTCCGCCCATCGCCCACACATCGCTCAACGCATTGGCCGCCG
Organism: Flavobacteriales bacterium; assembly: GCA_947472115.1. Classification (GTDB taxonomy): domain Bacteria; phylum Bacteroidota; class Bacteroidia; order NS11-12g; family UBA955; genus UBA955. The sequence goes on from CANIZU010000026.1 coordinate 6,406, forward strand.
CTGCCATCCCAAACACCCTGGCATCGTTTACCAACGGCGTAAAAAAATCCACCGTCTGTAATAAGTATTTGCCGTCGCCCAAATCGTAAACAGAACAATCATCCCCACCCGAATTTCCTAACACCAAATTGGGGAACGACGCAGAATCTAAAGTGAATCCCTGCAAAATTTCTTGCAAGACAGCAGGCTGAATTTTGCATCCGCATCCACTGGCTTTTGCATATTGGGTTAGAGGCTTAATCATAATTGTGTTACAAAAATCGCAAAAGGTTGGCACAGTTTTGGGGGATTCGCAAAAGATTCGTGTTAAAGGCCATTATCAGCTGACTTTACCACAAACAAAAAATCACAATTATGAAAAAGCCCCACCTCGCAATCATCGCCATCGGCGCTCTTTTCACTAGCCTGGCGCTCAGTAGTTTCTCCTCCCTTCCAACCCTGTTCCTGGGAAGAAAAGTGGCCAACAACGCCTACCAAACCGGAGAAATCCTCAAATATAGAATTCACTACGGCCCCGTCAACGCGGGCCTCGTTAGCATGTCCGTCCTCCCCCAAAGTACCATCATCAATGGCAAAAACACCTACACACTCCGCGTGGAAGGTGAGACCCTCAAAAGTTTTGATTGGGCCTATAAAGTGCGCGACAAATTTGAAAGCTGGGTGGACCAAGAGTCGCAAGCCCCGCTGAGATACGCCAAAACCGTGAGAGAAAACAATTACTTCCACCAAGACGTGGCGATTTACGACCACGACAATAAAAAACTCAGAAACAAACAAGGCGAACTCACCATTCCCCAATACACCCAAGACATCGCCTCGGCCATTTACTATCTAAGAAACCTCGACTACGCCAACGCTACCATAGGAAAACAGTTTCCAGTGGATGTGTACATCGATAACCAAGTATATAGCTTGCCCATTACCTACAAAGGGAAAGAAGTGATCAAAACCGACCTCGGTAAAATTCGCTGCATCAAAATCAAACCCAAGTTGGTGGTAGACCGCGTTTTCAAACACGCCGATGCCCTCACCGTATGGGTCACCGATGATGCCAACCACATCCCAGTGCGCATCGAAGGGGAAATCTATGTAGGCTCAATCAAAGTTGATTTAATCCAACACCAAGGCCTCAAAAATGCCTTTTCAGCAAAAGTGCTTTAATGATTTTAAGTTTTGTAAAATTCACAAAACTTAACCCATAGCTTCTCTTCAATTTGCGCAAAATGCCAAGGTCTGAAAGCCCTTGGCATTTTATTTTGTGGTCTTGTTTATACACCACAAGCCATGATCCAAGAAATTCATTTGCTCAAACAAAACGATACACGTATTTTTGTAAAAAACACACGTGCAATGATCACAAAACTCACCCTTACCGTTGACAAGTCAGTTATCGACCAAGCCAAAATTGTGGCCAAAGCGAGCGGCCGATCCCTCTCCAAAATGGTGGAAGAATACCTCGTTTCCCTGAATCGCGCCTCTCAAATCATACAAGAAGACGAAGACGACCTAGACGGCTTGCTCACACTTCGAGGCTGCATCAAACTACCCAACAACCTCGATATAGATGATCTACGATACCAGGCCATCATGGAAAAACACGGCTAAATAGCTCTTATGATTCGCGTACTATTAGACACCAACATCATCATCGATTTTTTAAATGATCGACAACCGTTCTCGCTACATGCTGCCGATATCTTCAGGCAAGGACGTAAAAAATCTATCGAGCTATTCACGAGTTCACACAGCTTTGCCACCACCCATTACATCATGAAAAAATTGCTGCCAGAAAAAGAACTGCGCTCAGCCCTCACCAAACTCAACCAAGACATCCAAATACTCCCCGTCACAGAAAAAGAAATTCAGCACGCGCTATCGTCCAACCACCAAGATTTTGAAGATTCAATCCAAATTTTCACCGCACTAAAGGGGAACATTGATTACATTGTTACTCGTAACATCAAGGATTTTAAAAAATCACCGGTAAAAGTAAACACACCAGACCAATTGTTACAATCACTCAATCACTCCTCCACATAAACGCGCGCAACACGCTGCGATACCGCCGTTAAGACCTCGTAAGGAATGGTAGAACGACGTTGAGCCAGTGTTTCAACGCGTAAATTTTCACCAAACAGTTCTACTTCATCGCCGGGTTTACAATTCAATCCCGTAACGTCAACCATGGCCATGTCCATGCAAATGTTGCCCACAAATGGCGCCTCCACCCCTTTGATCCATACCCCAGAATTGGCTTGTCCATCCGCACGCCACAATCCATCCGCATAGCCCGCCGCAATCACCGCAACCTCTCGATCCCGGGCAGACGCCCCATGCATTCCATATCCCACTCCCTCGCCGGCCTTCACAAACTGGACCTGAGAAATCGTGCTCACCCATCGCGTAACCGGTTGCAAAGCCGCCTCAATCACACCCCGCGGATCCACACCATATAAGCCGATGCCCAATCGAACCATCGTAAAACGAGCATCTGCAAAACGCAAAATACCCCCCGTATTCTCAATGTGCTTCAAAACTGTATATCCTAACCCCTGCTCCAACACGTCCGCCGCCGATGCAAAAACATCCAACTGACCGCCAGTAAAATCATCCGAACCCGCAGATTCACTGGCCGCTAAATGACTAAAAACGGAAGCGACTTCTATGTCCACAGACAAATCGTGAATCCTTACCCCCAATTCGCCCATATCGTCAGGTGCAAATCCCAATCGATGCATACCCGTGTCGATCTCTATGTGAATTTTCAAGCCCTGAACACCCGAACGAATCAGCCCTTCGAACGATTGAAAACTGTACACCACCGGCTCCAATCCATATTCCTGTAACTGCCACGCCGCACCCGAATCCACATTCATCACCATAATCGGGACGGTAATGCCCGCATTCCGCAAGGCGATTCCCTCGTCGATGTAAGCCACCCCCAAATAGTCTACGGCCAGCGCCTGTAAGGCGCGGGCCGACTCAAAGCTGCCACTGCCATACCCAAACGCTTTCACCATACACATCACCTTCTTGCCCGCTCCAACCCGCTGCTTGAAATACAAATAATTGTTCTTCAACGCATGCAAATTGATCTCCAACCGCGTCTGATGCAACCTAGCCTGCAAACGATTCGCCACCCGCTCCAACCCCGCACTGCGCGATCCCTTGATTAAAATTGAACGCGATGCGATGCCCGATAAAACCGCAGAATCCATTAACGCCGAAACCGTATCAAATTGCCAAACTTTTGCCAAACCAAAGCCACCACCCATATCCAAATCCCCCGAACCCGGCACAGAACCCAAACCCCTATACTCCTCCCCAACAAAAACCGCTTCCGTGACCCCGTAATTGGACAACATCCGCAGAATACTATCGCGCAAATCCGCAGCTTCCATGCCCGTTTGCTCAAACGAACCCAAAATTGAAAGCAACGACAAATTGGGCGACTGTCGCTTTAACATATCCAACGCCACCCCCAAACTCTCCAAATCCGCGGAATAACTGTCGTTCAAAATATAATTCCCCGATTTTCCCGCCGCAAACTGCAAACGATTTTCCAAATGAGGCAACTGCGCAAAACGATCCAAATGCTCCGGATCCCAACGTTCCAAAGCCTGCAAAACGCACAAACACGACATTGCATTGCTCACCGAAGCCGAATCCATAAAAGGAATATCCAGTTGATGCGAAGTGCCGCGATGCACAAAATGTATACGCTGTCCGCCAGCCACCAATACCTCAACCTCCATAATCCGAAACTGCGCACCTTCCGCCCAACCCCAATGAATCGTCTTCATCAGAGAATTTCGCGATTTCAACTTCGATACCTCCGTCCGCACCGCCTCCAAATCAAAAGGATAAACCACCACATCCGCGCCATCGGCCAAAGCCACCTTGCTCTTCGCCTTTTCTTGCATCGATGCAAAACCCTCCGCATGCGCCTCCCCCAAATGCGTAATCACCGCCAAATTGGGTTGTACGATGTCGTGCAAGGTTCCCATATCTGCCGAACGCGAAATACCGACCTCCAACAAAGAAAGTTGCGTCGCCAAAGGAATTTCCAACAAACTCAACGCCACACCCAACTGGGAATTATAACTGCGAGGACTCTTGCCCATGGAAAAATCGCCTTTAAACAACGATGCCAACCACTCCTTTACAATGGTCTTCCCATTACTGCCGGTGATACCGACCACAACGCCTGTCAATTGCTTTCGATGCCAAGCCGCCCACTGCTGCAAAGCCAATAAAGTATCATCAACGACCAAAAATAACGCATCGTTAAATTGCAATATTAAATTAGATTCAAAACGAGAAACCAAAAACATCCGAACCCCAGCGCGATAAGCCTCACCCAAATAAGCATGGCCATCGCGGACGCCTTTTAATGCAACAAATAAAGTAGACGATGTCTCGGCCGACCATAACTTCCGGGTGTCGAATACCACCGAACAAATGACATTTCCCCCAATAACCGTCGATTTTCTCAAATCCGAAGAGGAGGAAATTTCACTGGAAACCGAATTCCCAACCCCAGATTCAAATCCCGCCACAGAATCCACCGCAGCACCCTGCACCCTGCCTCCCGTAATCTTTACGATATCGTTAAAAGCAAATTTCACTGTTATGAATTTCGCAAATTGATTTCTGCACTGTCGCCAATATTCAAACTCGAAGCCGCTCCCACCAAAATGGCATCCGCCCCAATCAACGAATCCTCCAAAATGGCATTGTTCAACTCCGCGCCCTGACCAATAATGCTATTTTTTAACATCGAACGCGTAATCACAGCACCATCGCCGATACTCACATCCGGCCCAATAATGCTATTCTCAACCTTCGCCGTTGGCGAAATATATACCGGCGGAACAATAATATTCCCCTTTTCAAACTTCACAAACGCCTGCTGATCCACCCGCTTTAACAAATTGCGATTGGTCTGTAAAATGATGTCCTTCTGTCCGCAATCAAACCAAGTATCCACCGTAAATGTAGTGAAACCAACGCCTTTGTCGATCATGCACTGCAAAGCATCCGTCAAATGAAACTCGTTCTGCGTCCGAATCTCATGCTGAATGTTATAATCCAAGCAAGCGAATAAATCCGCAGAATTTTCTATGTAATACAAACCCACCAAAGCCAAATTCGACTTCGGAATCAAGGGCTTTTCGCTCAAACGCAAAATCTGACCGTTCTCTTTGAGTTCCGCCACACCAAACTGACGTGGATCCTCAACCTTCCTAACCCCCAAAGCATTCCCGCCTTTGGCAAAAACACCCGCAATATCCGCCTCAAAAATCGTATCGCCCAAAACAATCAACAAACCCTCGTCGGCCGAAAACGTATCCCGCGTTAACCAGACTGCATGTCCAATTCCCTTGCCCAAAGTCTGAATCACAAACGTTGATTGATACTGCCCATACTGCTCTGCGATATACTGCTCGATGCGATCCCCCAGATACCCAATCACAAATACAAATTCTGTCACACCGGCCTCTACAAGTCGGTCCATGATATGACCCAAAATCGGTTTTCCCGCCAAAGGTATCAACGATTTGGGCTGGGTTCGGGTGTGCGGTTTGAGACGACTCCCCATGCCAGCCAAAGGAATAACGGCTTTCATTGTAAAACAAAGGTATAATGATTGACCTAAAGTTGTTGCTTATTTGTGCAGCCAACGCAAACGCCAGCAATAGCCATCCGTTTCTTCCACACGATACAAATTGGAACGCTTCACTTCCACCGCACACAAAATCCCCTCCGAACACGTCATCACCGCCACATAATCCTTCGCCCAAGGCTCAATCTTCTGATTCACAAACACGTCGCTCAGCTTCTGCGAACCACCCCCAAACCCCACTATCACATCCCCATTTACCCACGAACGAATCACAACCGATTTCCCCACCAACGCATCGGCAAAGTAGTACGCTTCCGACCCAAACTCCGCCACCGCAACCCGCTCAATCACCAAGCGCAAATCTCCCCATGTCCACTCACCCTCTCCCCATTCAATGGCAATGGCACTGGGCGATACCAACTCCTTCGATAACACCGACCAGCCCATCCTGCCTATCCACAAAATATATCCTTCCGAGGTAAAACGACTCCCTATCTGCCTCGATGTCAACGCCTGATCCACCTGCGACTTCGAAAATCCCAAACCCATCAAATGCTGCTGCAAATGCCGATAAAATGGATTTCTATTTTCCCCGCTACAACGACCCAAATACCCCTGCGAAATCCAACCCTCGCCACACTCTTCCATCCAAACCGCCTCCGCCAATGCCTTACCCTCTGTATCCAAAGCCTGCACCTGCTGAGAAATCTGGTAAAACTCCGCCACAAATTCGTCCAAAGCCGGCATCAAAGCATGTCGCACCTTGTTGCGCAAATAATCTATACCTTGATTGGTCCCGTCCTCCCGCCACACCCATCCCTGCTCCTGGGCCATCAATATCAACGCCTCCTTCCGATACCCCAACATCGGCCGTATCACATCGCCCTGCTCCGCCCATATCCCCCGCCAAGCCACATCCATATTCCCTCGATACAAATACACGAAAAAATGCTCCAAATTATCGTCAGCATGATGCGCCGTCGCCAACCGTTCCAAGCCCCTTTCCTGCATCAAACGACGAAAAAAATCATACCTCAAATCCCTCGCCGCCATCTGAACCGATACCCCATTTTGCCTGCGATAACCCTTTACATCGCCCTTCTCTACGATGCACTCAACCCCCAACTCCTTCGCCAAATCAGCCACAAACTGCGCGTCATCCGCACTCTCCCTTCCACGAAGTCCAAAATTCATGTGGGCCATCACAAACGGAAAGCCCGCCAAAGCAAACAACCGGGCCATCACCACAGAATCCACCCCGCCACTCACCGCCAACAATGTCGGCCGTAGACCCAAATCCCATTTCCGTAGATTAACCGCTGATTGAAACCCTTTTAACACTTACTTTGCAAAGTAATTGCACAAAGCCGATACTCCGTGGGTTATTTCCTCAATAGAAACAAATTTTCCCTGTGGTCATTCCACCCCCTTAGGACCGTTATCCTTGTTTTCTTTGTATCTCTCACCTTTCTGCAATCCCTTTCTGCACAACCCATTACCCTGCAAGCCGGACGCATGAAGTCGCTCAAACGCAATGGCAAAACCATTCAATGGCTCAAAGAAAATGTACGATTTGAACAATCCGGTAGCAACGTTTACTGCGATGAAGCCGAATACGACCCCCAAACACAAGATTTGCTCGGCCGCGGAAACATCCGCATCACCAACCCAGACGGAGCCATCGTTACCGGCAAAACCCTGGAATACAACAACGCCACGCACACCGCAAAAGTGATTGGCAATGTGAAACTGATCGATGGAACCATGGAACTCTCCACCCCCTGGATCGAATACAATACCCAAACCAAAGTAGGCTGGTATGGCGCTGGAGGGAGCATCATCGACAAAGAGACCACCCTCACGGCCAAATCAGGCAGTTACAACCCCAACAAGAAAACCCTGTTTTTTAAAAACAACGTCGTCCTCACCACCCCCGAATACACAGTAAAAACCGATACACTCCAATACCGCACCGATACCAAAAGAGCCCAATTTTTTGCTCAAACCCAACTCGATTATCAAACCAAAATCGTGGTTTTTCAGCGTGGATTCTACCTAACCGACGAGCAAAAGGGGGAGTTTTATGGTCAGGTGGCCCTGTTCGACCAAGGCAAAACCGTTGTTTGCGATACCCTATTTTTTGACAAAATCACCCAGGTGGGATTGGCGCATGGCCATGTTTTTATCCAAGACAGCGTCGACCAATGGAAGGTCTGGGGAAAGCATGCCCACTACAATGGCCTTGCAAAGTCGGTCAAGGTTTGGAACCAAGCATTGGCCTTTCAAGGCGAGGCGAAAGATCCATTTAAACTCAAAGCCGATACCCTAGCTTACAACAGCGATTCTGCGCAGCCGGTGGCCCTCACAGCGACCTATCACGTGGCGTTTTCACAAGACAATACGAGCGGTAAATGCAACAAGCTGACCTCCAAACGGAGCGATTCAACCTTCTATTTTAGTGGCGATCCAGTGCTGTACGATAGTCTTTCGCGTGTTAGCGGCGATTCCATCGAAATGCGCGTGGTGGCGCAAAAAGTGAAAGAGCTCAAGGCCTTCAAACACGGTTTTGTTGCCATCCAAGAAGACAGTATCCATTACTCCCAAATTCAAGGCGATTCGATTCACCAGTGGATGGACCGGGACCAGAAAATCGAGAAAGTTAGAGTGGTGGGCAATGCGCAAAGCATCTATTACCTGAGAAATGCCGATACGCTGGAATCCGCGAACTTGGTGACGTGTAAGAGCATGAAAATTGGGTTCGACAAAGGCAAAATTAATCAAATTACCTTTTATGAAAAGCCCGTTGGAACACTTTATCCCATAGATCAGTTGCCCGCAGTGGATAGCAAGTTAAAAGGCTTTGTCTGGGACATGCAAAACAAACCCTCAGAGGAATTGTTCCTACCTCCACATACCGTGACGATTCCTGAGTTGCCTTATCCCAAAGGCGAGAAAACAAAAAAGAAGGGCAAAAAATCAAAGTAATGTCGGGCCATTCTGCATATCATAAACCTCTGTTCAATCTAACAATCTCGGTTGGGAGAAATGCACCTGGATCTGGTATTTGTAAAACCCAATTCTTTGGATACGCGCTGATTTTGTTGTTGGGTTTTGTCTCCAACCCGCTGCAAGCCCAGAAAAAAAACGGCAGCACGATCATTGGCTTGGTGGTTGATACCGCTTCTGCGCCCCTTCCCATGGTACAGATTTTTAATCGCGCCGGCGCCAAAATGGGCCAAACCCGATTGGATGGCAATTTTGTTTTGCGATTGGAACCCGGCGCCTACAAACTCATTTTCTCCCACCCCAACTACAATTCCTTAGAAATTCCGTTGATCGTAAAACTAGATCAAAACGATACCCTGAACATTCGACTGTCACATAAAACAGAAAAAATTGGCGCGGTTGAAATCCATAGAGAATACAAGGATCCAGGGCCTGAGTACATTCGAAAGACCATCGAAAAACGCGATTATTGGCACAACCAGATTCCAAACCAAAGTGCAACGCTCTATATCAAAGCCTTTCAGTTGAACTCAAAAAAGAACAAGGCCAAGTTGGTGAAAACTTTGCCAACAGATGCTGATCCTTCATCGCTCACCTCATCCGCAATTCCTGAAAAGGCAAAAACGCCAACGGAGCCAAGAGATACAGGTCCTCAAGCCAAAGCCTTTGTAGAAATTGTGATGCAACGCGATGCTACCACCGATGGA
>CANIZU010000027.1 GCA_947472115.1 Flavobacteriales bacterium
ATCCAACGACCCATCTTTTTGTAAATACTGCAATGCGATATCGCCATAATGGTAAAACAACTTTGAACTCGTCTGCGGAACACCATTCACGTAATATGTTTCCATCTGACGACTTTCATAAAACTGTTCCGATAGCATCAGCCATCCACCGTTACTCAATGCTACCACGTTTCGGATGTAATAATTTTCTGGCCTTTCGTTCCGCTTAAGACTTCCCAAACCCATAAATTGCTTGGCGGAAGTTTCAGAAATAGGATGATTCTTGCAATCTATCCGACCATCGTCACCAAACTCTCCAGTGAAATAACCATCCATACCAACGCCTTTACCTCCATTGTAATAACCAAACACCCGCAGCGCCTGTGTCGTTGTGTGAAGCACCGCCACCGCATCCAAAACATCGCCCTCCACAACCAAATCACCGCGCATCAAACTATCTCCGCCATTTTTTACCCAGTGAAAATGATTTAACTGCTTGCGACCACCTAGCAATCCCGCTCCCCCGTAATCTTTGTCCTCATAAATTGCGAAAACCTTTCCACTATCGTCCAATACAACCGACTTCCAAGTTAGGTCTGCAGGACTCCATCGCTCACTCGTTAAAATAAAACTACTTCTGGTTTCGGCTCCGTCCAAATCAGCCCGTAACATCCACACTTCGGTGCCTAATGCCTCTCTTGTTCGCTGACCAGCAGTTCCAAAAGCCACAATCGCCCATCTTCTTTTATTGGGTGAACTTGCTACCTCAAATTGATCAATTTCGATGTCGCCGGTATTGTAAGTACCTATCTCCTTTAAAGAAATATCGCCGATCAATGATGCAGAAACAGAATGAACGACAACCTTGATGGCCGATCGCTTTATTTTGGTTGCGCAAATCCAATACAGCATCGAATCCGCCATAAACACCTTTAGCACAATTTGTTTGTTCGCCACTTCAAACTTTCTGTCGTTTTCAAAAACCAATCCCTCCGTATATCGCTCCAGAACAAAACCATTCGACATTCGATCATCGCCATAGCTCAGCATCAACGTATGTCCGTCAACAGTCCCTATCGCCCGGTGAAATTGTGAACGCTTCTGGGTTAATTTAGGCTGGTCGCTAATGCGCGTCATTTGCCCATTACAGAGCGAATGCCACAGCAGAAACAAAACCCAAATCAACAATTTACTTTTCACTAGGTCAAAAATCCATGTATGACATCGAAATGCCAAGCTCTGACCTAATTTTGCATAGAATTATTTTAGAATTCGCCCATACCTTGCATACGAACGACATAAAAATAGAAACTGCCATCTTAGTTGGGGTCAATACGCCCAAACAAACTATGCCCATCGAAGAAACGCTAGATGAGCTTGAACAGCTGGTTTATACCTCCGGTGCCGTTACCAAAAAACGATTCATTCAAAACCTTGAACACCCTCAACCTAAAACTTATGTGGGAAAAGGAAAGCTTGAAGAAATCAAGTTGTATGTTGAGAAAAACAAAATCGATCTGATCATTTTTGATGACGAACTCACCCCCGCCCAAGTCAGAAATATCGAAACGGAAATCGAAAACACTAAGATTTTAAGTCGTACCCACCTAATTCTCGATATTTTCGCCAACAATGCAAAAACGGCGCAGGCCAAAACGCAAGTAGAATTGGCGCAGAGTATTTTTATGCTGCCCCGACTTACAGGAATGTGGACTCACTTATCCAAACAAAAAGGGGGTATCGGAATGAAAGGGCCTGGGGAAAAAGAAATCGAAACAGACAGACGTGTACTACGCGATAAAATTTCTTTACTCAAAACCAGACTCACCGAAATCGAGAAAGTTGGATTTACCCAAAGAAAAAGTCGTGACGGCGTTTTTCGATGCGCCCTTGTGGGATATACGAACGTTGGAAAAAGTACCATCATGAATCTCATGAGTCGTTCCGATGTGTTGGTTGAAAACAAATTGTTCGCCACGCTTGATGCCACGGTAAGAAAAGTCGTCATACCAAACCCAGATGGGATGGGCGATATGATCCCTCTGCTGCTCTCAGACACCGTAGGATTCATCCGAAAGCTGCCCACGCTGCTCATTGAGAGTTTCAAAAGTACATTGGCTGAAGCGATGGAAACCGATCTTTTGATTCATGTGGTTGATATTTCAAATACCGCCTTTGAACAACAAATGATGAGTGTGAAAGAAATTCTGCACGAAATTGGGGCCGGTAGCAAACCCGAACTCATAGTTTTTAATAAGGTGGATGCATTTCACGAAAGCGACGACGATGATTTTTTTGTTGGAAGCACCGGAATGACCATCGAACAATTTGAAAAAAGTTGGATTGCGAAAGAAATTGCGCCTGCTGTTTTTATATCAGCGCACAACAATTGGAATATCGAAAAATTGAGAGCAACCATTTTTGAAATGCTCTCACAACAAAAAATGGCCAGATAAATCTGACCATTTTTTTCTCTTTACCAAAGATTAAAGTTCGTCTTCATTAAAGAAGTAGTCATCATCCGAAGGATAATCACTCCAAATTTCTTCAATACTCTCATATGGCTCACCGTCGTCTTCCAACTCTTGAAGGTTTTCCATTACCTCCAAAGGAGCTCCAGAACGGATTGCATAATCAATCAACTCGTCTTTGGTGGCCGGCCATGGAGCATCGTCCAAATATCCAACCAATTCCAGTGTCCAATACATAAATTCTTACTTACCGCGAAAATAGATTTTTGATTCAGAAAAACAACATGAAATTTGTAAGAAAATCATGCACCACGACTGGCAAGACCAAATTCATCAATATTGTGAGCAAATGAGCTCGCCTGAATCCCCTTTTTTACAGGCAATCAATGATTTCACTTGGAAAAAAATGATTAACCCTAGGATGCTTTCTGGACACCTACAAGGTCAATTATTGTCGTCCCTTGTAGCCCTAAAACAACCCCAATGCATTCTAGAAATCGGCACTTTTACCGGTTACGCCACTGCTTGCCTGTTGAAAAACCTTCCCAAATCGAGCGAAATCCACAGTATAGAAGCCGATCTCGAAATCGCCCATAAAACACATTCCTTTTGGAATCAGAACAACCCCAATCACCCCGTTCAGTGGCATATAGGGGAGGCACTTTCAATCATCCCATCACTTAATATCCATCCCGATTTTATTTTTGTTGACGCCGATAAATCAAATTACGCCGCCTATCTCGACCTCTGCTTGCCCTTGCTCCCAATGAATGGTCTAATGCTATTTGATAATACCCTGTGGAGTAAACGAGTGATAAATGAAACTGATCTTCTCAACGATAAGGACACCCAAAATATGCATGCGTTTAACCAATACCTCAAAAGTCATGATAACCTGCAAATCACATTGTTGCCAATCCGAGATGGCCTAACTATGGTACAAAAATAAATTTAACTCCTCATTGAATCCAACATCTCGTTGAATTTGTCATAATCTACCTTCACTTCGTCAAACAATTCATTCATTCTCGATTTCATCACCGGTTCGATCTGTAACAAAAGTGACATCCCCTTTTCTGTGATGATGATCTTCATCTTCCTGCGATTCATTTTGTCAATGGCACGATTTATCAGTCCCATCGTCAACAATCGATCACACAAACGAGTGATATCTGGATTTTTATCCAACATTACCTCCTTGATCTCTGTAGGATTCACACAATCAGGATGCCTGCCACGCAAAATCCTAAGAACATTATATTGCTGATGCGTAATATCAAACGTTTTAAATAAATCACGGAATTCCCCATGAAGCCAATTCGCTGTGTACATGAGATTTAACGTCGCTTTATGCAACGGCGAATCGAATTTCTTTTGTTTTATGGCGTCTTCGAGTTTCACTTGATTGCAAATTAATGACTTAACAGCCAAATAATACAATCATTTTGCAAATTACTCCCTTCAAAAATTAGCGCTTACCTTTGCAGAGTGAGTACCCCATTCCAAAATACACTAGACTTCGCCAAGGATATGGATCAAAATGATTCATTGCGCGACTTCCGTAACCAATTCCACTTCCCAACCAACGAAAACAATGAAACAAGCATTTATTTCTGCGGTAATTCACTTGGGCTTCAACCCAAATCAGCAAAAGAAGCCATTGTTAATGAATTAGAAGATTGGGCCAAATGGGGTGTTGAAGGACATTTCCACGGTCGAAAACCCTGGTTTCACTATCATAAATTTCTTACGGAATATACAGCAGAAATTGCCGGTGCACTGCCCCATGAAGTGGTTGTAATGAACCAACTCACAGTAAACTTACACCTGTTGATGTTTAGTTTTTACCGACCCACTTTTGCAACCGATGCAGATGGCAATTACAAACCCCTTCGTTATAAAATTTTGATGGAAGCAGGCGCATTTCCTAGCGATATGTACGCCGTGCAAAGTCAAGTAGAATCGTATGGACTAGATTATAACGACGCTGTGATTGAACTCTCGCCAAGAGAAGGTGAAAACACCCTTAGACATAACGATATTATGAATACCATCTCTGAATTAGGGGATCAACTCTGCCTAACATTTTTTAGTGGTGTTCAATATTATACAGGTCAACTTTTCAATATTCCAGAAATTACCAAAGCTGCGCACAAGGTGGGTGCTATGGCCGGGTTCGACCTAGCTCACACTGCCGGGAACATAGATTTGAAACTTCACGATTGGGATGTCGATTTTGCCGCATGGTGCTCCTATAAATATCTAAACAGCGGCCCAGGCAATGTATCGGGGGTTTTCATTCACGGCCGACATGGATTAAATCCAAAAACACCAAGACTTTCTGGCTGGTGGGGCCATAAAGAAGACGTTCGCTTTCAAATGAAAAAAGGCTATATCCCTGAACCCGGAGCGGCTGGCTGGCAAATGAGCAACGCACCCGTCTTTGGAATGGCGATTCATTTGGCAAGCTTAGAATTATTCCATCAAGCCGGAATGCCTAACCTAAGAAACAAGAGTAAAAACCTAACTTCCTTTCTATCATTCGTATTAGAAGAAGCGAAGCAATTGAATTCCGTTTTGCAATTCGATATTATAACACCCAAAGACCCAAACGAAAGAGGCGCTCAATTGAGTTTATTGACCAACCACGACGGAAAGGCATTGTTCGATTTTCTTGCAAAAGCCAATATCATTGTAGATTGGAGAGAGCCGAACGTCATTCGGATTGCACCTGCACCCATGTACAATTCCTATGAAGATGTTTTTACCCTTGGGCAAGCTTTCCAGGACTTTAAGATTTCTCTTTAAAGGACTCCCAGTGGGTGCTATTGTCGATGCCTAAAATTCTCCTAATCTTAGACCTAACATTGTGAATATATTGAGGTGTAACACCAACAATTGCAGCAATGTCCTTTGATTTATAACCATCCACACTCAAAATAAAAATCCGTTTTTCTGTTAGACTCAAGGTTTTCAAGGCTGGATAATGGTCAAAAATATCGCCTTGCTCTTTAATCTTAGAATCTGCCAACTGGGGCCTTGTGGTATTCTCAACCCTACTCATCGCTTCCAAGTCTCTTCGGATTAAGTCTAATTCTTGAGGGTTTTCCGTTTTAATGGTTTTCAACTTCTTACTAATCTCCATGCTTTTGGACAAAACCAATTCACTCATATGAATGATGCGTTCATTCATTTCTTTTTCCTTCTGAATGTGAGATTTTTCCTCTCTTTGTAAAGACAACTGATAATTCGCCATCGCCAACTCTCTTTGCTTAATTCGCTGTTTCATCCAAAAGAATAAAGCGGTGAGTATAAGAATTAATCCAAGAGAGGCGAACAGGCCATAAGTGTAATTGGAAATCTTCTTTCTGTTAGACAACTCCAATTGATATTCTAACTGAGAATTCTTCAACACCTCCAATTCCTTCTTTGCCGTAAAATCTGCTTTGGTTATCGAATCGTGAAAATTCAGGAATTCATTCTCAAATTCCATCGACTGATTGAGCGCTATATAAGCCTTGTCTGGATCATCTTTCAACTTCAACATTTTAGCCAATAAACGATAGTGGTTTCCATTGGCCCGAGGATTCTCCTTAAATTGAAGCCTAAGCCTGTCATGCCAAATCGATAAACTATCCAAATCAAATAAATCCGGATTTTCCATAACTGAATATTCCATAGACTCATTAATCCCCAAAATTGCCTTAAAATAATTATCTGAAATCCACGGTACATGCGATTTTACCATGGCGGTAACCTTAGACGCATCAACCTGCATTTGCTGCTTTAATCTACAGCCCAAAAACTCTATTCTAAATTCGGGTAAAATTGTGGAATCTGGCATTGAACTTAACAAGGCGGCACTCTGGTCCCACCTTCCCAACAAAATATTGATTTGAAGTTTATTCATAGCCAAAACACCTCGTGAATAAGGGTCCTTGGCAGCTTCAATGATTGCCTCATTTTTTTTCCAAAATTCATCTGCAGCCTTATAATTCTTTTCCGCAATTTTTAATGAAATGATATTATTAATCAAAATTGCAGGCATTGGCTCATCCTTGGGATAGTTATCATAAACCTCTAAAAAACATTTCGAAGCCGCGCCAAAAAGTGATTGATAAAAATAAATCGTACTCAAATTGTTTAATAAAGTAGTTCTGACATGTAAATCATTGAATTTAGTCGCCTCCGCCAAACCCTTGTTAATCAATTCTTTAGCTGCACGAAATTCTCGCTTTCCCATCAAATGGACCGACTTCAAATGATAATAATAGGATTTGTCTGAACCCACTGGTAGCAAACTCTCTGCTTCGTCTAAATAGTACTGCACTGAATCTGACTCCCCTCGTTCATCGCACTCAAAACCATGAGTTATTAATAATAACGACATACCATAGGAATCGTCGTTTGATTTTACACGGTTATCTATATATCTCCGCAATTTTTTGAATTCCAATTCTTGATTGGATTGAAAAATAGATAATTTATCGATGGCTATTTTCAAATACTCATCTTCGCTCATCTTATCTAAGATAGATATCACAGAATCTGCAGTACTTATAGCATAAATACTTGGGCCCGATTGAGGACTGATTTCTATGAATTTAACCCATCCAAATGTCGTTAATACCAAGACTAGCAGGCCAATTACCATCTTTTTATTTGCCCTAATGTATTTTATAATATCGCTCATATTTTAAACTTTCACAATATTAACATTCTTTCCACAAATAACCGTTGGGTGCGTCGTGTAATATTAGAAAAAGTGATATTAATCCTCACACCAAAATTTGTCCCAATTTTATAGTTTCAACGAAATCAGTATAATTTTTTGCGTTTTTTCTTCAATTTACATCAATCGAACCATCACTTTCCGCAGTAGGGAAAAACTGGATTACTGGCTGGATGATTCTATTGTTTGGTCAACTCCCAATACTATCATGCAACGATCTAACAAGCTCAATTAAATCGCTTGTGGAAGATTCATCAGACAATTTTGCAGTTCAATCCAATATTTATGACTAAACGGCGCAATTCCTATTTATTCACTGTCTAAAATTGTACTTTTGACGTCAGAATTTACAATTGGCTTAACCTTTGATTACACAGACGCAACATGGAAAATAACCGACCGACCCCCGACAATAAAAAGCCGGGTGGATTCCGTTTCAATCCTTACTGGATTTATGGCGCACTTTTTTTAATTCTCATGGCGATGCTCTTCTTGCCAAAAAATGCTGGGAAAACCACAAATTGGAAAGAAGTACGCGATATGATCGTTCAAGGAGACGTTAAGAAAATTGTAATCGTAAATGATAGAATTGTTGAAGTTTTCTTAACTCCAGATGCCATACAGCAGAAAAAATACGGAGTACGAAAGAGCAAAGATTATTTAGGAGGCGTTGAACCCAACTACAGTTTTGAAATTGAGAAAGGATATTTCAACAACGAAATAATCGACCTCAAGAAAACATTGGTAGAAAAAAATATCAACCCCAATGAAATGGTGATTCAATACGAATCCCAAAGTGATTTATTTGGCGAATTATTTCAATGGATTTTCTTCATTGGTATTTTCTTGATATTCTACAATATGATGTTCCGCAAAATGGGCGGCGGTGGCGGTGGTGGCGGCGGTGCCAGCATCTTTAACATAGGGCGCTCAAAAGCTCAACTTTTTGATAAAGATACCAAGGTTAACAAAACATTTAAGGATGTAGCTGGACTGCAAGAAGCAAAATTGGAAGTCATGGAAATTGTAGACTTCCTGCAAAATCCTCAGAAATACACCAATTTGGGTGGTAAAATTCCCAAAGGCGTTCTTCTTGTTGGCCCTCCAGGAACTGGAAAGACCCTTCTCGCAAAAGCTGTTGCTGGTGAAGCGGGCGTTCCCTTCTTCTCACTATCTGGTTCCGACTTTGTAGAAATGTTCGTCGGCGTGGGTGCTTCTCGTGTCCGTGACCTTTTCAAACAAGCAAAAGAAAAAGCGCCGTGTATCATCTTTATCGACGAAATCGATGCTATCGGAAGAGCTAGAGGTAAAAATCTCGTGCAAGGTTCTAACGATGAGCGTGAAAACACCTTAAATCAATTGCTCGCAGAAATGGATGGTTTCGGAACAGATAGCGGTGTCATTATTATGGCCGCAACCAACCGACCAGATATTTTGGATAGCGCTTTGATGCGTCCAGGACGTTTCGATAGACAAATCTCTGTCGATAGACCCGACCTTCAAGGCCGTGAAGAGATTTTCCACGTTCACCTTCAACCACTTACAAAACTCTCTACCGATGTCGATGCACACAAATTGGCAGCCCAAACACCTGGTTTTGCCGGTGCAGAAATTGCCAACGTATGTAATGAAGCCGCATTAATCGCAGCACGGCATAACAAAGAGGCCGTTGATATGCAGGACTTCCAAGATGCAATCGATCGTGTTATTGGTGGACTTGAAAAGAAAAATAAAATTATCAGCCCCGAAGAAAAAGCCATAGTGGCCTACCATGAAGCGGGTCATGCCATTGCCGGTTGGTTCTTAGAACATGCCGATCCATTGCTTAAAGTGTCGATCGTCCCTCGCGGAGTTGCTGCCCTTGGTTACGCTCAGTATCTGCCAAAAGAGCAATATTTATATCGTACAGAACAATTGATGGACAGTATGTGTATGACATTGGGTGGTAGAATTGCAGAAGCCATTTTCTTCGATAAAATTTCAACCGGTGCCCAAAACGACTTGGAACGTATTACCAAACTCGCTTATAGCATGGTAACCATTTATGGTATGAACGAAAAAGTAGGACATGTGAGTTTCCATGATCCTCAAGGGGAATACGGTTACCAACGCCCTTATTCTGAAAAAACAGCGGAACTCATCGACCAAGAAGTTCGTGCTTTAATTCAAAAAGCCTACGATATCACCAAGGATCTTTTGACCGCCAAAAGAGCCGAAGTAGAGAAAGTCGCGAAAGCGTTACTAGAAAAAGAGATTCTATTTAAAGCTGATTTGGAAGTGTTAATCGGCCCTAGACCTTATGATCCAATTGAGGAAGCAGTGGTTATCGAGACAACAACTGAAGAAACGCCCCTCGTTGTTCCTGCTGACGATACTATTGCGTTGCCAGAATCTTCTGATCGTCAAGAGTCAACATCGTCTAATGAAACTTCAGAATCGGCTGATGCTCAAGAGTCAACAGCTGTTGAAACAACAGAAACTACTGCTACAACATCAGAATCTCAGGATTCAAAAAACCTTGCGGAATCTAATACAGAGGTTTCCGGGGAATACGGCGTAGATAAATAAAGACCCAGCTTAATTCCAACAAATCAATTGGATAGTAATTGTTGGAGTTGAATGAGGTTGTAATACATCCCCTTCTGCTCCAGCAATTCATTGTGAGTACCTTTCTCAATCATCTTACCCTTATCCAACACAATGATAACATCAGCGTGAATAACAGTTGAAAGACGGTGGGCAATAATGATACTTGTACGAGAACTCATCAGCTTCTCTAAGGCCTGCTGAACCGCTTTCTCGCTATTACTATCCAACGCCGAAGTGGCCTCGTCGAGAATCAAAATTTCCGGATCTTTGAGCAAAGCACGTGCAATAGCCAAACGCTGTTTCTGACCACCGCTTAACTTTCCCCCACGTTCCCCAATTTCTGTATCGTAGCCATGGTCCATTTCCATGATAAACTCATGCGCATTGGCTGCCTTTGCCGCATCGATAACGGCTTCGATTGGTGTCTCTGGTATGCCCAAAGCAATGTTATTTCGCACCGATTCATTGAAAAGAATGTTCTCTTGATTTACGATACCTATCAACCTGCGCAAATCGTCTTGCTTGAATTTGCGTATATCCACTCCATCTAACAAAATACCACCATCAGTAACATCATAAAAACGCGCCAATAAGTCGGTTAGCGTCGTCTTCCCAGCCCCCGAAGGTCCCACCAAAGCAATTGTCTGCCCCTTTTTTATTTCTAAATCAAATCCATCAATCACTTTGGCGCCATCCAAATAACTGAATCCCACATTCTTTAATGTAATACTGATATTAAACGCTGGAACTTGAGCATCAATTGGATCCTCAACCGTCACGGGAGCTGTCACCAACTCTTGGATTCGATCCAAACTGGCAATACCCTTCTGGGCGGCATACAAGGCATTAGAAAAGGCTTTAAATGGCGGAATCAACTGAGAAAAAATGGCAAAATAGGTCAAGAAAAATTCTGGGTCCAACTCGTTTCGGAAAACCATACTACCACCCAACCACAATAGCAATGCGCTCACACCAATACCGATAGTCTCACTCATCGGAGACGACAAATCATATCTGCGCTGCACGCCAATGTTGTTCATGGTGTAGGCATCGTCTTGCTCTTTGTATTTCTTTAAAAAGAATCCTGCCGCGTTAAATGCTTTGATGATGCGAATGCCTCCCAATGTTTCATCGTAGGCCGTCATCACCTTGCCCAATAACTCCTGATTCCGGGTGCTTCGCTTTCTCAAGGATCTGCCAATGAGTCCAATAATCAAGGCCGTAATAGGTAAAAAGAGTAAGATGTATAATGTGAGTTTCGCCGATAACATCACCAGCGCAATCATAAATAACAAGATGTTTAATGGCTGGAAATAAAGGGCTTCCAAGGATACCATAAGCGCGAACTCAATCTCTTTGACATCATTACTCATTCTCGACATCAAGTCACCCTTACGTTCATTATTAAAATAAGCGATGGGCAAATCAAGGCAACGCTGATAAACGTTCTGTCTGATTTCTTGAATACTGCGATTTCGGATTAGCACCATGAAATTCATGGCCAAAAAACGGAAACCATTTTTAAATACCGTAACAACAACCAAGGCGACACTCAAATATGCTAATGCAGTAAATGGCTCCCCCTTTGCCAAATGACCAAACCAAGTAATAAAGTTCTGATATTGATCGCTAAACCAATGTCCAACACCAAAGTTCTTACTAGACAGCGCCTGTGCATTGCCATTGTCCTTGGAGAACAAAAAACGCAATACGGGCATGATCATCATCAATGAGACCAACTGAAACAACACATAAAGAAGGTTAAAAATAAAATTGGCAAAAATTAACCTTTTGTGGTTGCCTGCATATTTCAAGAATTGGAGTACCGCTTTCAAATCTTAGCGAAATTACATAAATCAATCCAAGACCAATAAAAAAGGGGGGCTATGCCCCCCTTTTTTATTCTATTTAAAATTAATACTTATTGGAAACTTAAGAAATCACTATACATATCACCAGATTCCGTTACAACTTGAACACGATACAAACCTGGAGTTCCATTCATCGTAAACTCAGCACTACGATTGGATCCAGATACCAAGTTCATCTCACGAACCAATTGACCGCTCATTGTATAAACCTTTACAGAACGCATCGCCTGATTACAGTCAACTTTCACAGAACCATTGGTTGGGTTAGGATACATCCTAATACTACCCGCATCAAAACGTTTCACAACACTCGCCTCGTTGTCCTTAATTAACAATGTCAACAAAGTGTCTTTACCCAAATAACATGGACCCTGTCCATTGCGAATGGCAAAAATCAATGTTTTATCTCCATCAGGATCTCCATCGTCTGTGATGTTGGCACGAATAAAGAAGCTACTTACGTTCTTCACAACATTGATCTTGCGTGTAGCAAAATCATAATCCTTAGGAGAAATAGCGGTACCACCTGCAATGGCCACATCAAAAGTGAAATTCTCATCGGCAGGAATTACGGAGAAATCCATACGGAAAGAATCCGCTGGCTCAAAGACTTGATCCGACGCCTTTGTGAAATTCACAGTAGGTAATGCAGATACTTTCAAATCATTCATGTAACGAGGACTCAATACATAACGCGTGGTATAAGGCGCAGAATTATCAAACTGACCACCCAAACCAGTTACATCAAAATATCCTACCGGAGCAGAAGATCCATCAATGTCAGTTTCAGCATCGATATTCAAAGTATCAACACGACCTGATGTATTCATCACTCGTACGTTCTTAAATCCATTGACAGCCAAAGCAGCTGAAGGCCACTCTGTAGCATCAACCAATTTCACACGACGGAATTGAACCAACTTAGATTCAGTAGTTTCATCTACCCCTTGAACAAAAGCGGCCTTCTTTAAAGTTCTTCCACTAGAAATCTTAATGATTGTATCCAACTTGTCCATTTGAACCAAACCTTGGAATTGACTTACAGTACCTTGAACCATGATACTATCACCTTCAGTTACGGAATATCCAAATGTCTTTGGGTTAGTAAATACACCCATACCGCCTGTTCCGTCTATCATTGTAAAGTTCATTCCTGCAGTACGCATATTTACGCCATAAACAGTTCCAAATACGCGACATTTAGCATTCAAACTATCCGCAGCTTTGTTGGCATTGGTTTGTTTGTTTACCGTACCAATATTATAAATTGGCAAATCATCATTCAATAAGGTGATGATCAATGTATCTTTTCCTTTGGCAATTTTCGAGTTTGACAATGTGCCTAAACCAAAGTAAACCTTCTTGGTTGGCTCATAAAGATAATCGTTGTAAAACGGCACATCTACAATGATTGTATCTTTTGTAGTGCTAGTAATATTGATGATCTTAGATGTGGGATTGAATTTGAAATCAACACCTTCGGTAGCCGAACTTAATGCTGTATAACAACGCAGAGTAAAATCCGCATCTGCATCAGAACGTGACGCAATTCTCATTCTTACCGAAACAGTTCCTACAGTCTCTGCAACTGTCAACTTGCTATCGATAAACTCAATCGTCGCTGGACCATCATTGTCCAACATCACCAAAGTAATGATTGAATCTTTGATATATGCACCTCCTGTGATCTGACGTAAAACCATGCGCACTGTGTCGTTTGGATCAATATTGAAATCGTCAAATACTTTGGCATAAATTACAATTGAATCTCCCTTAGTAGTTGAACCTAGGTTGAAAGTTGAATCTTTACCGCTCTTACCGATAGAAAACTCTGAAGGAATATAAGTGGAATCCCCCTTACTCTTTACCAATAACATCATTTTTGACGCCGCCGAAACGGGCTTGTCCATTTTCAATGTTATTCCAATTTTTCCTGCATTTTCCTTAACAACAACTGTTGTGTTCTGAACAATCACATTCGCAATATCATTGTCAACCACAGTAATAGTATGTGCTTTTTCAACTCCAATCACACAGTTACTTGGTTGATCCAAACCTAATACGATTGTCTCAGGACCTTCCGCAGAATTATCATCGTTTATTGTAATAACAGTGGTGTCATAGTTCGCTTTGCCAGAACCTTTAAACGTAATTGTACGCTCTGTTAAAGTATAATCGGCAGTAGCACCTTTGGTACAAGTTCCCCCTGCAACATAAAAACGAACGGTTTGATCTTTCTCACCGCTATACTTTCTAGAAACAAACACACTATACTTTCCTACATCTTCCTTGGTTGATGAAGTACGTGACCAAAATTCTACCAATGTAGGAGTCAATGCAGCATCATCATAATCCAAATAAATAGGATTTGCATATCCACCCGAGGGATTAACCGTATTTTTCTTGCTAGGCCCCCAGATTGCATCCCCATCAGTATTGGAAAAAATACTCATTCCCGTTTTTAACGAAAGATTGTCTACCCTCTTAATTCCATTTGCTAAACTATTTGGTACAATACCAGCCCAGTTACCAGAAACTTTCCAAACACTAGTTGAGTAATAACCTACCAAACTTGACAAATTACTTCCGGTAAATATTCCACCTTCAACAGGGCCAACCGATAATGGACGACCGGTACCCATGGTATTGTCGTACAAGGCAACAAAACTCCTAGCAGGAGCCATACTCTTGCCCCAAACTCCAGTTCCTTTTACATTACCTGCAGCATTTGGCGTGATAACCGTCATAGAATCACTGCAATACATTTTCACTGTATCACCTGTAGTAATTCCAATTGCAATAACTGCCAAATACACTTTATTTCCTGGTGTCCAGTAGTTAACACTACCCGTTCCAACAAGTCCAAACCAGCCCTCGAACTCGCCCATCATTCCCGTGGTAAGTGTATCGTCGCCTTTTGGAGCAGCAGTAGCCGTCCAATATGCTGTGCCCGAGTAGTATCTGTAATTACCCGCTGTATCAACATAAAGTGGGTTACCTGCACCTGGTGCAATGGTTTTTGAAGAAAAATCAGATGATTTAATCCCGCGAATTACATATCTGTAATCCGATTTCGGTTTTAGATTATCTAAACGTAAACGCACATAAGCTGGTAAACGCCGAGTTGAATCTCCCGCAGTAATATATTGGGGAACAACCAAACCGATTACATTAGATGAAGAGTATTGAGCCTTCACATCTTTTAAAAGGAACAACAGCGCGAAACCAAGTAATAATTTTTTCATAAGTTCAATTTATACAAAAGTATAGAAAAAAGTCCTTGAATCAAAGTACGCAAGCTGCAGTCATAACACTAACCTTATCTATGCCAATGTCATCATTTTGTAAGCAGGATTTTAAACAAGATTCTATGGTGGATCCCGTCGTCATTACATCGTCTACCAAACACAAATGTCCCAACGAAAATCCCTTGTACTTTGGATTGAATTGATACTTGCTTTCGGCAGATATTAATCGCTCCGCACGATTTTTTTTGGTCTGCGAAATTGATCGATTTGGCTGCAAAAATAAATCCGTAATAAGTTCGCCACTCAACACCTCATTGATGCCTTCAGCTAACCGTAATGCCTGATTATACCCCCGTTTTCTCACTTTTGAAGCGTGCATAGGAATTACAGCAAAATGGGTAAACTCCGGATCGCCGTGATCACGCGTTATCCGATCCCCCATTTCCTTGCCTAGTTTAACCGCCAACGATTCCGCTCCTTCATACTTAATCGCCTTCATCATCTTAGAAACCCCTGAATTTCTTCTGTAATCCAATAAAAAATAACCTAACTCTAGTGGAACCCTTCCTGCCAAACCCCTGCAAATTGGATTGGTTTTGCTCAGTCCGTAAACTGAATATGGCAAATTGACATAGCATGAAAAACACAAATCATGTTCTTGTCTTATTAATAAATCACCACAAACAACACATGTTCTGGGAAATGAAAAATCTAACATGTCCAAAACCAATTCCTCAAACAATGCTCTCACTTTGCTAGAATTCCTATCTAAACAATCACCCATCGCTCCAAACACATATCGCAAAAACAACGATTTATCGATTTACCCTACCATTATTGCAAAAAAC
>CANIZU010000028.1 GCA_947472115.1 Flavobacteriales bacterium
AACGTAATTGATGGCGCAGTTTTAGCGGTAACCGTGGCTAATTCAACTGGCTATTCTAGTCAGTGGAAAAACGCTGCCAATATCTCAAACAAAGGTTTTGAGGCTGATTTGAACATCAATTTGATCAAAAATAAAGATGTCACTTTAAATCTTTATGGTAATTTGGGTATGAACCGCAACATGGTAAATGATATTGGCGGCGCAAATTCAATTTTCTTAGCAGGTTTCACAGGAACTTCTTCTCGCGCGGTGAAAGGTTATGCGATGGGTTCTATGTGGGGTGGAAAGTGGTTGCGTGATGAAAATGAAAAATTGGTATTAGATGCCAATGGATTTCCTCAAGCAGCGCCACAAGAAGGAGTAATAGGTAACCCCAACCCTACTTACCGTGGTTCTGTAGGATTAAATGGTAATGTAAAACGCGTTGGATTCAACTTATTGGTTGAAACTTGTCAAGGTAACCAAATGTGGGCTGGAACTTCTGCGGTATTGAATAACTTCGGTATCACTCCAGAAACAGCGAATGAATTTACAGTTTCTGCCGCTGAAGCCGCAACAATTAAAGATTACACCGGTGCTACAATCGCCTCTAAAGCAGCCTCTGCTGGAAACGGTTCTGTTGTAACCAATACTGATGGCACCTATACTTGTCGTGGAAACCTTGAAGATTACGGCAATGGAAAAGTTTGGTTGAACCAATCTTGGTACACTGGCTTAGGTGGTGGTTTTGGATCTGTATCTGAATCATTCATCAAGAATGCGTCCTGGGTTCGTATACGCGAACTTAGCGCTACATATGCCTTACCAGAAGGCTTATGCAGAAGTTTGGGCGTACCAGGTGGGATTTCAATTGGTGTAACTGGCCGTAACTTGGCTTTGTGGACCAAATTCCAAGGTGTTGACCCTGAAACTAACTTAACAGGTGTGTCAAACGGTCGTGGTTTGGATTATTTCAACAACCCAGGTACCAAATCTTACTTGTTTAATATCAAATTCAATCTTTAATAATTACGATAATGAAAAAAATATCAATCATTTTTTCGGTAGGTGTTACAGCGATGATGGTTATGTCATCTTGTAAGAAAGACATGACCGAAATCAATAAAACCAACCCAAATCAATTTAGCGACTCAGATCCTACATTGATGATTACCGGTGCTGAATTGGCCAATGTGATCTTAAATGAAGGGGAAGCCGCTCGATTGGCTGGAATTTTCGCGGGTCACTTCAACGGGTATGACCGTCAGTTCATCTCTTATGCGCAATACAATATGACATCGGGCGATTTCAACACGCCTTGGGGTAACCTTTACACTGAAGGTATCGCACAATGTCGTTTGATCGAAGCCAAAGCTGCGAAAGCAAACAACCAATCGTTGTTGGGCGTAGCCATGATCAACGAAGCGCAGTTATTGCTTGCTGCCTCAGGATTGTGGGGTGATATACCCGACAAAGAAGCTTGTAACGATGCGATTTCAAATCCTAAGTTTGATAAAATGTCGGATGTAACCAAACATTGTATCGCGATGTTGGATTCAGCTGCAAATTTGACATCTGGAACGGATTACAGCGCTGCTTTTGCTGGTTCATTTGATTGGGCTGAGGTTGCTAATACACTGAAAGCACGCGCTTACTTGCGTTTGGGCGACTATTCAGGTGCATTGGCCGCGGCCAAAAAGGGTGTTAGCGCTGGCGCTGATATGTTTGCCAATCACAGCACTGAAACTCCTGGTGCTTGGAACTTGTATTACGACTTCTTGGATTGGAACCGCGGTGGTTATATATCTTGCGATGGCGCTCCCATCGTAGGTATGTTGGATACTGCTTCTAAATCTAGCAAGAACAACCCAAAGACCGACGAAACTGCTCGCTTTGATTATTATTTCTTAGCGGATAACTACACGCCACTGGATCCAAACATGTACACTGGAATTTTTGCTCCTACTTCTAACTTTGCGATGGTTTCTTACGTTGAAAACGAATTGATCATGGCTGAATGTTATTTACGTGCGGGCGACAATGCCAATGCTTTGTTCCACTTGAACAACGTTCGTAAAGAACACGAAGCCAACTATGGTGGATATAAGGACTATGTATTGTCGGATTTCGGTCCAACTGCAATGGTAAAAGGTCCAACTGAAGCCGCAGCGTTAGGTCGTGAGATCATGGTTGAGAAATATGTTTCATTGTTCGGCCAATTGGAGCCCTTCTGCGACCTTCGTAGAACTAAGAACGCTATTGGTATCACTCCATATGCGGGAACTAAATTGCCGGGATGTTTCATGGTCCCTCAAGACGAAATCAATGCAAACACAAATGCACCTAAGGGTGGTAGTTTGTTTGATGTGTTGGAATTGTTTAAATAAGATTACTTAATCAATACATTAACCGCCCCCGGCAACTTCGTTGCCGGGGGCGGTTTGTTTAATACAGGCACCTAATGTTGGCACATATGTTGACACATAACAAAAACAGCCAGATTTTATCTGGCTGTTTTTCAATTACTTGCAGTAATTTTTTGTGATCCCGCTGGGACTCGAACCCAGGACCCATACATTAAAAGTGTATTGCTCTACCAACTGAGCTACAAGATCGTTTCCTTTCCCAAGTGTTAAAGGAGGTGCAAAAATACCATTATTCCCCCTAAAATCAAATTATTCCTTAAATTTCTTTCCTATATGTGTGATGAACCTTCGTCTTTACTGCCCCCAACGATTCCAACATGCTGATCATCTTAGGATTAAAATCCCCCACCCACGCAAGCTCCATCGTTTCCATTCTCTTTTTAATCGCATTGCCTTGGTGAAACTTAATGATCAATCCCGTCTCAACTCCCAAGTTATGATGACTTGGTACGATTCCGAATACAATTCCCTTGGCTTTATTGATTTTACCGCGATTCAACATAAACTGAATCTTTTGCCACCAACCCATCGAACCTTTGAAATCCTTAAATACTTGGTTGATTTCTAAAATTGCGACAAAAAACCCAATCGGCTTATCGTTATCGTAAGCGAAAATCGCAAACTCCTCTGGCATCGCGGGCTTGATTTCTTTCAATCGCTTGTGAAGTTCCTCATACTGCAATGGCTCAAAATCGTCGTGAAAGGCCCAGGCCTGATTGTAAATGCTCACAAAATCAGCGGCAAACTTGTCCAATTGAGCATATCGAAAAAATTCAAACCTATAGCCAGGCTTGCTCATCACCCTTTCCGCAATCTTAGAAAATCGCTCATAATTGAATTCCTTTTCTACAATGTCGTACGTGTTCTGCTCGATTTCCAGCTGATATCCGCGCGATGTAAACCATTGCTGGTAATATTTGGGATGATAATTTTCTCGATACGATGGCGGAGTTGTCGCTGAAATCAACAAACCCCAATAACTATCTCGGTCGCCAAAATTGATCGGCGCATCGATGCTTAAACATGATTCGGCGGTAAGCCAGGCCTCAGCGACATCAAACAGAGCGTTAGCGACCTGCGAATTGTCGATAGACTCAAAGAAACCAATCCCACCCCTTTTGCCAGATTTGGGCTTAATCGTATAGAATGCAGCGACGCGGCCGGCCGTTCGGCCGGCCGCGTCCAACGCTATCCAACGGCGCGCAGCGCCGTTTTGAAACGACTTGTTCTTGTTCACATCAAACACCGCTTCCACATCCGACTTGATCGGATAAATAAAGCCACCGTCACCCGCATAAACCACATCCAACACACCATGAAAATCCTGAATGTCCTTTGCCGTGAATACCTCCCTAATTGTCATAATTATTTCTTCTCCAATGATACGAATTCGTCGCCCTTTTTGTACAACGTATACGTAATAATAAACTGAAACATCTCATCCGATGCCCTCATACTCGCACCACCACTATCCCATCGCTCCGAAACCGCCTTCGGCGGTCGATTCGGATTCCATGGATTATTCGATGTATTATCGAACTCCGCAACCGCCACAATCTCCGACCCCGCGGGAATCCTCAACATCGTTTTGTAAGTATAAAAATACTGCCAGTTAAAATTCCATCGCAAAATACGAATCAATGGAATTGTATCGCCGTTGGGTTTTACAGCAAATGCCAAAAACGACTTGCCCAACATGTGCAAATGCGGATTAATCGTCAGCACCGAAATATCCTCTGGAATCGTAAAGCGCGTGGTGTGCTTGGTAACCTTATTCGCCGGAACCACCAATGGCGGGACAATCTTGCTGACACCGTTGGTGCCCAACATCAACTCCGACAAAACACGACTCGGCGCTATGTCGGTAAAAAACACATTCAACACAGAACGATCCACCACCGTTTTATCGGCCGGACCATAATGCACATCATTCATTACCGCCGCAAAATCCTTTGTCACCTCAAAAGCCCCAATCCCATTGGGATACTCAATGCCCTGAACCCCCGGCAAATAGTTAAACGCAGAGTGGATCCTCGTCGGCAAACTCCCGTCATCGGCTTGCATCTCTAACAACGACCCTAAATCCGAATTCATCTCCGAACGAGCCTCCATCTTCCTTCTAGGCCTACGCGGCATACGCTTGCTACCCTCTTTATACAATAACAAATGGCCGTTCGCATGATGCACCAAACCCGGCTCAGTAGGTACAAATTCCAATGCCGAAATAAACCGCTTCTTCGGAAGCGACACATTGGATAAACTTATGAAAAAGCGATCCAAATCACCTTCATGCATCATTACGGAATCAAAGGGAATAACTAAATCAGGCTTTCTAATGTTACTTCTCTCAATCGCATTTGGGCGATATACATATTTCTGATCACCCTCAACCGCCCCCTGTTTCACCCATTTCTGGATGATGGCAATTTCGCGGTCCGACAAGACCTTCTCTCCCACAAAATGACTATACGTTGGGTCGGCCGGCCATGGTGGCATGATCCTTTTTTGGGTAACCTTAGCGATGGTCTTTGCACGCTTCTTTACGGCGGCATAAGAAGCCAAACTAAACGGCGCTGCCCCTTGTTCGCGATGGCAGGGCAAGCAATTCTTCTGTAATATTGGTGCAATGTCGTTGGCAAAGGTGGCCCGATCAGGCAAATCATCAACAGCCACACCCGTACCGCAACTATTAGTTCCAATAACAATCAATAAAATAATGATATATAAATATTTACATTTCACCATATTTATTCATTTTTAGAATCAAATGGGCCAACAAAACAACCAATGGGCTCGTTGGTTACCACCGTATTTGGCTTTTCAAGTATAAGATTGGCAAGGACATCAAACAAATAATTCTTCGTTGCCAGCTTAGACACAATTCCCAAACTCACCGCCCGATCATCAATTTTACCACTGTAAATCTTAGACTGTGTTAGACAATTCATTACCACCGCTTGGGGATAAACTTTGATTCCAAAACGACCGCAAATCACACCCAGATTGTCGTGAAAAAGCAAATCCTCCATTCCCGAAATCGACCTACTTCCAACACCAGGATCGAGTAAACAAAACTGAATTGTATCGCCAAATTGCTTTACCAGATTTTGTATTGTTTTGATGTATGACTTGGCTATCGGACATTCATTGGAATAAGAAATCACGCACAAGTATTTTTTCGATTCAAACTTCGACCTAAATTCATCGCAAATAAGCAATGAATCCTCATTCGGACTATAACATTCATTAGAGGCATGAATAGAACCCTCAGCTGAATTCACCCTTAATGAACTATTTTCCTGGGCAGATCCACTCCGCTTCTTCGAATCAGAACAACCGAAAACCACCAAAAATAAACACAGAAAAACGAATGGAATCCTTTTTAATAATAGCTTCATCTGTTTTTTGTGATTAATTATCAAACCCTTGTCCTAGCATACTCCCAAAGCACCATGCCGCAAGATACCGCGATATTGAACGAATGCTTGGTCCCCAATTGCGGGATTTCGATTACACCATCGCAAAGCGATATGACTTCTGCGTCGACTCCATCAATTTCATTCCCAAAAACAAAGGCCACCGCCTGATTGGGGAATACCATATTCTGAAGAAACACAGAGTTTGAAGTCTGCTCGATGGCATAGACCACAAACCCTTGCAACTTAAGGCCCTTCACTGCATCGATGGTATGATCTTGGTAACGCCAACTCACAGAATTCTCAGCGCCGATAGCGGTTTTGGTGATTTCGCGATGAGGGGGCGTAGCTGTAATACCGCAAAGTATCATTTGCTGACACAAGAATGCATCGCTACTGCGCATCATAGAACCCACGTTATTCATGCTCCTAACATTGTCTAAAACCACCACAAATGGCCATTTCTCTACCGTTTTGAATTCCGAAACGCTCAATCGTTGGAGATCGGCACCCACCAATTTTTTCACAAATACAAAGATACTTGTTTTCAATGGGGAAAAAGGGGGCGTAAATGTGGAAATCGGGCTGAGAATTGGCTGTAAATTTGGGGTTTATGGCAGGAGGTAATTCAGATAAGGAAACACCGCTAATGAAGCAATATCACACCATCAAGGCGCAATACCCTGGTGCGATTTTGCTATTTAGAGTGGGTGATTTTTATGAAACGTTTAGTGAGGACGCGCGCGTCGCCTCAAAAGTACTGGGCATCGTACTAACCAAACGCTCCAACGGCGCTGCCTCCGACCAGGATTTAGCAGGCTTCCCCTACCATTCACTAGACAATTACCTGCCACGATTGGTAAAAGCGGGATATCGCGTTGCCATCTGCGACCAACTGGAAGATCCAAAGAAAACCAAAACCATCGTAAAAAGAGGTGTTACCGAATTGGTTACGCCCGGCGTGAGCTACAACGACAAAGTTCTAGAAATCAAGCAAAGCAACTACTTGGTGTCGGTTCTGGAGCAAAATATGCAGTGGGCTGCCTCCTTCCTCGATATTTCTACAGGGGAATTTTTAGTTTGCGAGGGCTCCTTGATCACCGTAAAAAAGATGATCGATGCGTTTAAGCCTTCCGAATGGATCCTCCCTAAACAGCAACAACAAACGATATTCGAAATCCTAGGCACTCCCGCCTCGTTCCAAACAATAGAATCTTGGGTCTATGAAGCAAGCAATGCCAATGAATCCCTCTGTCGGCAATTCAAAACCCAGAACTTAAAAGGATTCGGAATCTCTGAAATGCCTTTGGCCATTGGAGCAGCAGCAGCCATTTTACAATACCTACAATTCACCCACCACACCCACATCGACCACATTAATCGCATATCACGAATAGATGAAGGGGACTCTGTATGGATTGATGGTTTTACCGCCAGAAACCTTGAATTAACCCGCCCGATTTACCAAGGTGGTACGGCAGTAATCGATGTGATCGATAAAACATGCACTGCGATGGGCGCCCGAATGCTGCGAAATTGGTTGGTGTTTCCATTGCTGGATCGCAAGGCGATTGAAAACCGACATCAACGTGTAGAAGTCTTCATCAAGAACCCATCAGAAACATCGGTTTTTCGCGATACAATGAAACAAATTGGAGATCTACAACGCTTGGTTTCAAAAGTCGCACTAAGAAAAATTGGTCCCCGAGAATGCCTGACCCTGGGCTATGGCTTGGATAATTTGGCAGATTGTAAAACCCTTTTCGAAAATAGTTCAGATCCAAAGTTACAGGCTTTAGCCAGCAAAATCGATCCGCTGCCAAAACTACAGTCGTTGATTTCCGACCGTATGTTAGCCGATGCACCTGCTGTTGCTGCCAAAGGGAACATTTTCAAATCGCATGTACATCCCGAATTACAAGATCTTCGCGACCTTACCACATCGGGCAAAGACAAACTCATTGAAATTCAACAGGCGGAAATTCAGCGAAGTGGCATCACATCATTAAAGATTGGGTTTAATAACGTTTTTGGATACTACTTAGAGGTTACCAACTCCCATAAAGACAAGGCGCCCGAAGATTGGATCCGAAAACAAACGCTAACAAACGCTGAGCGATACATCACACCAGAACTCAAAATATATGAGGAAAAAATCCTTAATGCGGAAGATCTAATTCTCAATCTGGAAGCGCAGTTGTGGGAATCGCTGCTCAACGATATGAGCGAATTTGTCCCCCTCCTGCAACAACAAGCCAACGTTTTGGCAGAATTGGATGTACTTGCGGGTTTTGCCCAGTTGGCCATGGATTGCAATTACTGCAAGCCCACATTGAACGATGGTTACGATTTGCTTTTAAAAGATTGTCGACACCCCGTCATTGAATTCCAACTACCCGCCGGTGAATCATACATCCCCAATACCATTCAACTAAACAAGGACGAACAGCGGATTGTCATCCTTACCGGACCCAATATGAGTGGTAAGAGCGCCATATTACGACAAACCGCCTTGGCAGTGATTCTAGCCCAAATCGGCTGTTACGTCCCTTGTAGCGAAGCGCAAATAGGCATCACCGACAAGATTTACACACGCGTAGGTGCGTCAGACAATATTTCGGTGGGAGAAAGTACCTTTATGGTAGAAATGTCGGAAACGGCCTCCATTCTAAATAACTTAAGCGATCGCAGCTTGGTTTTACTGGACGAAATCGGTCGCGGGACAAGCACTTACGATGGCGTCTCATTGGCTTGGAGCATCGCGGAGTACATTCACTCCCACCCTTCGGCTCCCAAAACCCTTTTTGCAACCCACTATCATGAACTCAATGAATTGGAAAGCAAATGCCCAGGAATCATCAATTTTCATATTTCCATCAAAGAACAAGGGGCTCAAATTGTCTTTTTGCGCAAACTAACCCGGGGTGGCAGCGAACATAGCTTCGGTATCCATGTCGCCCAGCTTGCCGGTATCCCCAATGCTGTCCTCATTCGAGCTACAGAGATATTGAATAAACTCGAAGAAGATCGCTCTAATTTATCGCCACAGAAAACGCTAAAAAACACGAGCACGAAGCCGGTTTATCAGATGAATATGTTTCAAACGGAAGACCCAAAACTCATTCAGGTCAAGAAATTACTGGCTAGCATCGATATTAACACACTCACTCCTATCGAAGCCTTGCTAAAACTGCAAGCCGTACAGGGAATTCTAAACGAGAAACTACTTTAGAAACTGTAATTACAGCCCAATGCGGGAAGGATTGGCAACTGATCAACGCGTTTTCCTTTGATACGATCGTAATAGAAAATGTTACTGCGATTGTAAACGTTGGTCACACTAAACAACAAGTTAAACTCACTGCCCTCGCGGAAAACCCACTTTCTTTTCATCGAGAAATCCAAACGATGATAATAAGGCAATCGGCCGCGATTGATTTGCGCATAAATGATTCCTAACTGACCATTGGCCGCAGTGTAATCGGTCCCAATCCCCTGTTGGAAGTTGTACTTTTCATAATATCCCTGGGTTTGAGTAAATGGGAAACCTGAACCAAAATTCCATCGCAAAGAAACCTCAGATGGATGCTTTTTATCAAATTCGTAATTCAACAAAATATTCGCGTTATGACGTCGGTCGAAATTGGGTTGGTAATGATTAATTCCATCAAAACGGTTGACATACGTCAAAGAGTAAACCGCCCACAAATACCAGTGTTTATCAGAGTATTTATAAGAGATATCGCCACCGTAAGCATTTCCATTCTCTACAATAAAATCCTGTCTCAAGCGCTGGGGCTTATCAAGGTTAAACTCATCATCCGAAAAAAGCTTATCCCTGTTTATATTGGTAATTTGGTCAAAAATCTTCACGAAAGACTCTATGTTAATCGTCTGTTTTTTATCGATGCGATAATCAAATCCGGCAACCGCGTGCCTGGCCTTTTGCAAACGTGTTGTCACCGGTTTTCCATTGAAAGAATCAGGCAAGTTGTCTGGGCCCGACAAGAATCCATAGAACAAATTCACGACATCGCGATCGCTCATTGCAGACATCAAATTCTGTGAATACATACCCACGGCAAATTTGATCCCTATGGATTTCAGAGGCATATAGCGCAATTGGAACCTAGGCTCCAAGCTTCCATTTCCCAGCGATGCATAGTATTGATTACGTAGTCCGATGTTGCAGATCAATTTTTTGCGCACTACACGATAGTTTCCGAAGGTATTGATTTCCGTTGTGCTTTCCATCTGATTGATTTTCCGGTCATTGGAATTGTACAACTGAAAATTGGTCTGAAATCCATTCAACTCAATACCCCATTTGAAATCATCGCGCTTAAAGTTATACGAGAAGTTCATTCCCATATTAAAGCCGCCAATAGAACTGTTTCTCGGCTTGGCATCTTGTTCCTTTTGTTCGATGCTATATTGACTCCATAAAAAGAAACCATCAACACGCGTCTTCGCCTGCTCTGGAACTACCAAAAACTTGCCCCCGAGCCCAGTTGACGTCCAACCGTAACGCGTAGAACCCGGAAAAGCCACATTGTCGGAGAATCTAAATCCATACAACTTCGTATAACCCCCATTGGCCGAGTTGAAACTCATTTTCACAAAAAGATCGCCAAAATTGTAGGGCAACTTATCTGGATTGGCGTAATTATAGAGCAAACGTGAAGATTCACGCAAGAATGAATTCTTATACGAAACAGCAATGGAACTGTTGTTTTTTCCTTGTTGATACTTGCGTAACGGCGATTCCAGCAACAGTTTTGAGGTAAACGTTGTCAATCCAACCTTTCCAGCCATTCGCTTTCGGTTTCCATCGCGTGTCTTAATATCCACCACCGCCGAGACCCTACCTCCATATTCCGCACCAAATCCAGCGCTGTATACATCAGCCGTTTGAATCATATCCGTTTCAAAAACAGAAAACAAACCAATCGAGTGAAAAGGATTATAAATGGTTAACCCATCCATCATCACTTTATTCATAATGGGCGAACCTCCACGGATGTACAATTGTCCGCCTTGGTCACCACTAAATACTACCCCAGGCAAAATTTGTAAATACTGCAAAATATCGGGCTCCGCTCCCACTGCTGGCATCTTATAAATGGCACGAGCTTCGATATTCGTTACACCCACTTGGGCATCTCTGGCCTTCCCTTTCACAGAAATCTCTACCGCCTCCATTGTTGCAATATGCTGCAAGTAAAAATCTTTTTTTGTATTTAAACCCATTGAAACCTTCACTTTTTGATACAATGTATCAAAACCCGCATGGGAAACTCTTACCCAATAATCCCCAGGAATCAAACCCGTTAATGCATAATAACCGTCGTTATCAGACAAAATTGATCGAACAATTGTGCCATCGGATTTATCCATTACTGCCGTAATCACTGCGGCTACCGAACGATCACCATTGTCGCCGTCGTAAACAAACCCCCGAATATCACTCTTGGTAGATTGCGCCTGCCCTACAATTGGTGCTAAAGCCAACACACAAATTAAAAATCGCCACATGAATCCTTCAAAAATACACCGAAAATTATTAAGTCACATTTTTTTCATCGATAAGCAAACATTGAGAACTATTTTTGCATTCTACATGGTTTACCGTTTTAAAGTTTGGTTCGACGACATGGACGATATCGTGCGATGGATTGAAATCAAGCCCTCGCATACTTTCATGGACTTTCACAACATCATCCAAGAGGCGATTGGCTTCGATAACAAGGAGGCCGCCAGTTTTTTTGTAAGCGATGATCGTTGGCGCAAAATTTCTGAAATCAAAAAAGAAAAGCTTGCAAGCCGCGAAGGCGATCTCACGGGAAATCTCGATGCGCCGCTGATGACTGATACCAAAATTCGAACTTGCGTAAACGACCCTCATCAACATTTTATTTATATCTTCGATTATTCCGTCCAATGGACTTTGCTGTGCGAGTTGATTAGCATCGAAGCCAGCAACGACAAGCAAGACTATCCCCGGGTTTATCGTACCGAAGGAAAACCCCCAAGGCAGCACAATGATAGTAAGTTTAAGATGCTAGACGACAATGAATTTGATGCGTTGGCAGAGAAAATATTGGCCGCCAAAGGAGTGAAGAGTTTATTGGTTGAACACGAAGAGGAATTGCTCGCTGCGGATGATGACGATGACGACTTGGATGTTGATTTAGACGATGACGAGGATGGAGATGACGAGGATCATGATGAATTCGGATTCAGCGGTCTCAGCAATGGCATCGATGCAGATGATTTAAAATAAATCACATTGACAAACAAACCCACCCTTATCGTAGTGGGAGGCCCCACCGCTTCTGGCAAAACTACTGCTGCAATTGAATTGGCATTGAAGCTCAATACCGAAATCATTAACGTCGATAGTCGACAGGTATATAAGGAACTTCGTATTGGCGTAGCCAAGCCCAGTGCGGAAGAATTATTGAAAGTAACACATCACGGTGTCTCTACCGTTGGCATCCATGAGCACTACAATGCAGGCATGCATGCGGAACATTTCGAATCAACCATACAAAATCTGCTTTCGGCGAACGGATCGGCCATACTTTGCGGTGGCACTGGTTTATATATTGAGGCGCTCATCAATGGATTGGATGATATGCCAGAAATCGACCCTGATTTGCGTTCTGAGATTCTGGATGAATTTGTGGCACATGGCTTAGAAAGACTGGTACATGTTTTACTTCAGTTGGATCCAAATGCGGGTACTTTGGTAGCACTGGATAATCCACAAAGAGTGATGAGGGCCATCGAATTGTGCATTCAAACGCAAAAAAAACTGGCCGACATATATTCTCAAAAGCCAGCTCCCAGATTTCCTGATGCGAACATCATCTATTTGGGCATCCAATATGAGCGGGAGAAGTTATATCAAAGAATAAACCAGCGAGTAGATAAAATGATCGAAGAGGGATTGATCGAAGAGGTGGAATCTTTATTACCCCATCAATCACTAAAATCTTTGCAGACTGTTGGATACAGTGAATTGTTTAGACATTTTGCAGGAGAAGTTACCACAGCGGAGGCTATCGACTCAATAAAACAGCATACTCGCAACTATGCGAAGCGACAAATTACCTATTTCAGCAATCGATTTCCAACAAGATGGATCGCCGCTGTCGAATGGCCCAAATATCTTCGTAATTTTGAACTCTAATTCCAATTAACCTTCATTTACAATCCAATTCATGTTTAGTCAAGAAATACTCATCAGCTTGGTTGCCCTTACCCTTTTAGAAATCGTATTGGGAATCGACAATATAATTTTCATTAGCATTCTAGCCAATAAAGCACCCGGTGGCAAACAAAAGCAGGCACGTCAGTATGGGCTTATTTTGGGAATGGTGGTACGAATTATCATGCTGTTAGGCATAAATTGGATCCAACAGCAAGACCATCATTTGTTCACAATCATCGATCACCCTATTTCGGGCAAAGACATCCTTTTGATATTGGGGGGATTGTTCCTTTTATACCAAAGCGTGCATGAAATCCATATGAAAATGAAAGGATTAGAGGAAGAGATTAAGGAGAGAACAGATGCTAAAGGATGGACTGCGATATTGTTCCAAATGGTTTTGATCAACGTGGTATTCAGCCTAGACTCGGTAATTACTGCTGTTGGTATGGCCAACGATGTTTGGGTGATGATTGTCGCCGTAATCATCTCAATGTTGGTGATGTTATGGGCCAGCGAACCAATCGCAAACTTTGTAAATCACAATCCCAGTATCAAAATCTTAGCGCTTTCGTTCCTCGTGCTTATTGGAGTAAGTTTATTGGGTGAAGGATTCGGTCAACACATAAACAAAGGATATATCTACTTTGCGATGGCATTCTCTTTTACCATCGAACTCATCAATTTGAGATTAGATAAAAAGAAATAATCTATAATTCACGGAATTCGTACATCGGATCAATTGCCGCGCCAGGTTCAACATCGATAACCGTTTTCAGCAATCCCGTTTCCATTTCATACACCCATCCGTGTACATGGGGCCTTTTGTGTTGCTTCCAGGCTTTTTGGACGATGCTGGTTTTCACAACATTACCGACCTGTTCGATGAGATTCATCTCAACCAATTTATTGACTTTATCGTCGATATTCGTTTCT
This sequence comes from Flavobacteriales bacterium, assembly GCA_947472115.1. Classification (GTDB taxonomy): domain Bacteria; phylum Bacteroidota; class Bacteroidia; order NS11-12g; family UBA955; genus UBA955. The sequence goes on from CANIZU010000028.1 coordinate 13,974, forward strand.
GCCTCAACTTCGTCCTTGTGAAGTCGATAAACATCTTTCAAATTCCGCAACCACTTATTCAAAAGGCCGTAATCCGTATTGGTAAGCGATGCTTTTACACCACCACAACCGGTATGACCGCAAACGATAATATGTTTGACCTCCAAAAATTCCACTGCATATTGCAAAACGCTTAATAGGTTTAGATCTGTGTGAACTACCATGTTCGCAACGTTTCGGTGTACGAACAATTCTCCAGGCTCCGCACCAATGATTTCATTGGCTGGTACGCGTGAATCGGAGCAACCGATCCAAAGGTATTCTGGCCTTTGATCCTTGGCGAGGTTTTCAAAATAATTAGCGTCTTCCGACAACTTCTCTGCGGCCCATGCCCTATTGCTTAGAAAAAGCTTGATTTGATCTTCCATCGAATTGATTATTTATGTTTTACGCCTTTTTTATATTAGATAACTTGGCTTCCATAGAACCCAATAACTTTCGCCTGTGCTCCGTATTGGTAAAGGAATATTCAATTGAAATATGATTTGATTTGGCTCTAATTTGATAATCTTCAATGACATCCAAAATATCTTGATCCAAAAAATTACAGTGCGTGAAATCCATGATTACATCTGAATTCTTTGGAATCCCATGCAGCACCGATTTCAACAAAGACTTATTCATAAAACTCGATTGCTGCTGAAACCTCACCAAATAATTGGAATCTATTTGTACGAGGGTCACTGAGCGATGGAAATTCGACTTAATGATATAATAAAACGCAACCACCATTCCCAGGATGATGCCAATGAGTAAATCTGTGAAAAGAATCGCAAGAACACTAACGATGAAGGGCACGAACGACATGCGTCCTTTTTTCCATTCATCAGAAAACAACGAAGGTTTTGCCAATTTATATCCCATGAAGATCAAAATTGCCGCCAATGCAGCATTTGGAATCAAAGAGATAACACTCGGGATAAACAGTACGGACAAAGTCAACCAAATACCATGAAAAACGGCACTCCACTGCGTTGCATTACCCGCATTTATGTTGGCAGAACTGCGAACCACCACAGCCGTAAGTGGCATTCCACCCAAAATCCCACTCACTACATTCCCCAAACCTTGGGCTAACAATTCTCTATTG